>NZ_JBSFPS010000011.1:0-75848 GCF_053588315.1 Streptosporangium sp. NPDC003464
GGTCCGGCGGGGCGCGGCCCGGCAAGGGGACCGGGCCCTGAGCGAGGGGACGCCGTGGCCCTACAGGAGGACGCGGGCCGCGTAGGTGACCTCGGCGAGCGTCTGCTGGCCGGAGGTGTTGGGGTGGAAGTAGTCCCAGCGGCTCAGCTGGGACAGCGTGAACGGGTGGCCGAAGACGGCGCCGCCGTCGTAGCGGCAGGTGATCTGCTCGGCACAGACCCTGGCCAGCGCCGCGTTGTAGTCGGCCACCCGCTGGCGCACCCGGTCACGCCTGTCGACGTCGGCCTGGTCGGTGGAGCGGGGCCTGGCCAGCATCGACTGGCAGATACCGAAGGTGGACCAGGCGGTGCGGGCCGAGGAGCTGTCCTTGCCGACCTCCCAGAGCCGCTTGATGTCGGGGATGCTGGAGACGAAGATCGCCGCTTCGGGCAGGCCGGTGGCGAGCGTCTGCAGCGCCGTACGGAACCTGGCCTCGAAATCGGCCACCGAGGTCATCCCCGCCTCCGACGACGTGCAGGCGTCGTTGGCCCCGATCAGGATCGTGACGTAGTCGACTCCCTGGGAGACCGCCTGCTGGGCCTGTCCCGCCATGTCGGCGACCTTGGCGCCCGACCGGCCGTCGTTGTGGGCGACCAGGTCGGGGCTGTCGGCCCGCAGGCGCCGGTAGTGGCTGTTGACGGCCGAGTCGGACCCGGTGGACCAGGACCTGGAGGGACAGTCGAGGTAGAAGCCGCAGGCGTTGAAGCCGCGGGTGATGGAGTCGCCCATCGAGGCCATGGCGCCGGGGACCGCCGAGGTGTCGGCCAGGGCCGTCGCCGGGAGGGAGACGAGGGTGAGCGCTGCGATGAGGGCGAGGATTCGGCGGGGGACCTTCAAGCTTGCCTCCAGGGGTTGTCCCCCGATCGGCTCCGTTGCTCAGAATGTCGGCCCGTTCCGCCGTATTTACAAGAACGCATTACACGTTAATGACTCAATGGTAAGGACCATCCCCGCCGGGGTCACTCCCCCCGCATCTCCGCGAGCGCCGTCTCGAAGGCGTCCATCTCCCGCTCGACGCGGCCGGGCCCCGCCGAGGGCAGCCACGGCAGCACGGCGGCGACCCCGGCCTTCTCGCACTCCTCCAGCACCGCGGGGTCGGAGGGGACCGACATCATCACCACCCGCACCGCCCGGCCGGCCTCCTCCGCCCGCTGGAACAGCTCCCGCACGCGCTCCAGGACGCCGGGCCCGTAGTTCGGCAGCCAGCCGTCGCCGTAGGACAGCACCCGGTCGAAGACCCGGGGGCCGGTGCCGCCGACCAGCACCGGCGGACCGGGCCGCTGGGCCGGCTTGGGCCATGACCAGATCGGGTCGAACGACACGAAATCGCCGTGGTAGTCGGCCTCGTCACGGGCCCAGATCTCCCGCACCGCCTCGACGTGCTCCTTCATCACCGCGAACCGGCGCGCCGGGTCGACCCCGTGGTTGCGGATCTCCGGCTCCAGCCAGCCCGCCCCCACGCCGAAGACGAACCGTCCGCCGGTGAGGGCGTCGACGCTCGCCACCGACTTCGCGAGGCTGATCGGGTGGTGCTGGGGGACCAGGCAGACCCCGGTCCCCACGCGCAGCCGCGTCGTGGCCAGGCCGGCGGCGGTGCACGCCACGAACGGGTCGTAGGTGTGCCAGTACTTGCGGGGCAGCGTGCCCCCGTCGGGGCGTTCGGGCGGCGGGCCCGCCGGGATGTGGGTGTGCTCGCTGAACAGCAGCATCGAGTGGCCGCGCTGCTCGATCAGCAGGGCGAGCCGGGCCGGGTCGACCGCGTCATGTGTCGCGAAGTAGCCAAAGCCGGTGTCCATCGCCCCAACATATCCCGGCGTGACCGCGCGTCCCGGACGACACTCGGTCCCCTCCGCACCCCCGGTGACCTGGCGTCACATGGCCGCGCCGGAGGTCCGCGGAGCGACGTCAGGGACCGTCCGGTGCTGGGACCGCCCGCAGGACGACCTGGCGCTCTATTAGGGTCTTTGGGCATTTGTCCCCTCATCATGGAGCCCCTCCCCCATGACCACCGCGCTCCGGGCCGCACTGGCCTTCGCTCTGCTCGCCGGTTTCTACGTGCTGGTCGGGCTCGTCCTGGCGGCCGCCGTGCTCTTCGACGTCTGGCTGTTCATCGACTTCCACGCCGCCGGGCTGAAGGTCGCCGCGCTGCTGACCCTCGCGGCCGGCGCGCTCGTCCAGGCGCTGTGGATGGTCAGCCACAGGAAGGAGGGCGAGCAGCCCGGCGTGGCGGTCGCCCGGGAGCACGAGCCCGAGCTGTGGCGGACGGTCGAGGAGCTGGCCCGGCGCGTGCAGACCTCCCCACCCGACGAGATCCGCCTCGTCGCCGAGGTGAACGCCGCGGTCTCCGAGGACACCCGCCTCCTCGGCCTGCGCGCGACCAGGCGCCGCATGTACATCGGCCTGCCGCTGCTGCAGACCCTCACCGTCGACGAGACGCGGGCGGTGCTCGGCCACGAGCTGGGCCACTACAGCGGCGCCCACACCCGTCTCGGCGCGCCCGTCTACCGCGGCCGGGTCGCGCTGGTCGCGGCCGTCCAGGGGCTGGGCAGGCACCCCTTCGTGCAGCGGCTGTTCTCCTTCTACGCCAAGCTCTACCTGCGCGTCTCACAGGCCGTCTCGCGCCGCCAGGAGCTGGAGGCCGACGAGTTCGCGGTGGCGATCGCGGGCCGGGAGGCGATGTCGGGCGCGCTGCACAAGATCCACAGAGCGGCGCTGGCCTGGGACCTGTTCATGGAGCGCTACATGTCCCTCGCCGGGGCGGGCGGGAACCGCCCCGGCGAGGTGCTGGCGGGTTTCCGGGCGCTGCTCGACGACCCGGCCAGGCAGGCCGAGCCGGCCAGGGCCGGCGAGCAGCCCGAGGAGACCTCCCCCTACGACTCCCACCCCAGCCTGCGGGAGCGCCTGGCGGCGATCGCCCTGCTGCCCGAGCCGGGGCACCCGGCCGACCCCAGGCCGGCGACGGCGCTCCTGCTCGACCCGGCGGTCGCCACGGGCGCCGTCGAGCGGACCATCTGGAGTCCCGAGGCGCTGTCCACGCTGCGGCCGGTGTCCTGGGAGGAGCTGGTCGCGCACGGGATGTACACCGTCCGCAACGCCGAGGCGCTGCACGACCTGTCCGTCGCCGGTCAGCGGGTCATGGGGACTCCCCGGCCCTACCTCGACGCCGCCTTCGAGGCGCTCGCCCGGGGACGGCACGCCGAGCTGGAGACCGAGCTGCGGCGGCTCGGCTGGAACCCCTCGGACACACTGCTGGCGGGGGTGCTGGGGCAGGCCCTGGAGGCGACGCTGATCCAGCACGGCCAGGCCCGGTGGACGCTCTCCTGGTCCTCCCCCTCGCGGCTGCTGTTCGAGGACGGCGAGGAGGTCACGGTGACCCGGTACGCGGCCAAGGTGGTCTCCGACCCCTCGGAGGTGCCCGGCATGCGCGCGTGGCTGGCGGAGCAGGGCGTCGCCCCGGACTACGCCCCCGCCTGACGGCGCACCGGCTTGAACAATTGTCTTAAACACTTGTGTTGCACAAATGTCTCATACTGATGTACCGTCATGCTCGGACACGGGACCGAACACCTGCCGAGGAGCCCCCATGCGGAACAAGAACGTCCTGATCTCAGGCGCCGGCGTCGCGGGCGTCACGCTGGCCTACTGGCTGCGCCGCCACGGCTTCACGCCCACGGTGGTGGAGCGGGCTCCCGCGCTCCGGGAGGGCGGCTACAAGATCGACATTCGCGGTGCGGCGCTGGAGGTGGTCGAGCGCATGGGCGTCATGGACGAGATCCGGCGCGAGCGCACCGATGTGCGGGGCGGATCGATCGTCACCGCCACCGGCAGGCGGGTGGCGAGCATGGACGGCGACACGTTCGGCGGGCGCGAGGGCGAGGACGCCGAGATCCTGCGCGGCGACCTGACCCGCATCCTGGCCGACCTGACCGACGGCGGGGTCGAATACCTCTTCGGCGACTCCATCGCCTCGGTCACCGACACCGGCGACGAGGTCGAGGTCACCTTCGACAGCGGCCTCAGGCGCACCTTCGACCTGGTGGTGGGCGCCGACGGGCTGCACTCCACCACCCGCGCGCTGGTCTTCGGCCCCGAGGAGCGGTTCGTCCGCGACCTCGGCTACTACATCTCGATCTTCAGTGTCCCCAACCACCTGGACCTCGACCGCTGGGAGCTCACCTACGTCGCCCCCCGCCGGACCGCGCTGACCTACAGCACGGCCAAGGACGCCGGGGCCAAGGCCATGTTCCTGTTCGCCTCCGAGCCGCTGGAGCACGACCACCGCGACCGCGCCGGGCAGCAGCGGCTCGTGGCCGAGGCCTACGCCGGGCAGGGCTGGGAGGTCCCGCGCCTGATCGACGGCATGGACCAGGCTCCCGACTTCTACTTCGACTCGCTCAGCCAGGTCCACATGGACCGCTGGTCCAAGGGACGGACGGTCCTGGTCGGGGACGCCGCCTACTGCGCCTCTCCCGCCTCGGGGCAGGGCACGAGCCTGGCCCTGGTCGGCGCCTACGTCCTGGCGGGCGAGCTGGCCGCGGCCGGCGGCGACCACCGGGCCGGGTTCGACGGCTACGAGCGGCGGATGCGGCACTTCGCCGAGCAGAACCAGAACCTCGGGCCGGCCAACGTCAAGCGGATGGTGATGGGGAGCAGGGCCCAGGTCTGGCTGTCGCTGAAGATGCTCTCGCTGATGAACCGGATGCCGGGCAAGGAGCGCATGATGGCCAAGGTCGTCGAGCCGATCCACCGGGCGGCCACCGCCATCACCCTTGAGGACTACTGACGGCTTGAGGACTACTGACGGCGCCGTCGAGGCCCCGCGGGGTGCCGCCCGCCGCCGAAGGGCCACGGCGGGAACGGCCACGGGCCCGGAGAGCACGGCGGGACCGGCTGCGGGCCCGGAGACCACGGTGGGACCGGCCGTGGAGACGGAGCCCGACGGGGCCGGCCGTGCGCACGGAGGCCGTAACAAGGTCGGCCACAGGCACAGAGGCCACGGCAAGGTCGGCCACAGAAGTGTAAACAGCCACCAATCATCACAAATGCGGTCGATACACTCGGCCCCGTGAGGGATGATCATTCAGTGCCCGCCGGCATCGACACCACCACTCCGCATGCGGCGCGCGTATACGACTACGTCCTGGGCGGCAAGAACAACTACGCCACCGACCGCGAGTACGCGGACATGCTCGTGGCCCAGGCCCCCGACTATCCTCCGCTGGCCCGGGCGAACCGGCTGTTCCTGAGCCGGGTGGTCGAGTTCATGGCCCGGTCCGGCATCCGCCAGTTCATCGATCTGGGCACCGGCATCCCGACCTCGCCCAACGTTCACGAGATCGCCTGCGGGATCGACCCGGCGGCGCGGGTGGTCTACGTCGACAACGACCCCATCGTGTCGGTGCACAACGACGCGCTCCTGGCCACCGACGACCGTGTGGTCTCCATCCGCGCGGACCTGCGGGACCCCGATGACATCATCGCCCACCCGGAGCTCGGCCGGCTCATCGACTTCGACGAGCCGGTCGGGGTGCTGTTCGTGGCGGTGCTCCAGTTCTTCCCCGGCCCGGAGGAACCGGCGAGGATCGTCGGCCGCTTCCGCGAGCGCATGGCGGAGGGGAGCATGCTGGCCATCTCCCAGCCGAGCGCCGAGGGGGACCCCCAGGCCGTCGCGCGGGCGCGGGCGGCGATGGCGGGCGGCCCGCTCACGATCGACTTCCGGCGCCACGAGGAGATCCTGCCGTTCTTCGACGGATTCGACCTGGTCGAGCCTGGCCTGGTCGACGTGACGCGGTGGCGGCCCCGCATGGACGCGCCGTCCACGCGGATGATCGTGCTCGGCGGCGTCGGCAGCAGAACGGCCTGACGCCCCCGCCCGGCCCGGCGCCCCCGCCCGCCTCGCCCGGCTCGGGGCCCAGCAGCCCGGCGGCCCGGCTCAGCCCGGGGGCCCAGCAGCCCGGGGGCCAGCGGCCCGGCTCAGTCCGGCAGCTCCGCGCGTAGGTCGCGCAGGAACCTCTTGCTGTCGGAGACGGAGTACGCCTGGACGCACAGGCGGTCCATGACCTGCATGTAGTGGTCGGTCTCCTCAAGCTTGTCGACGTAGAGGGCGCTGGTGAGCTGCTCCATGTAGACGACGTCGGGCAGGTCGCGTTCGGGGAAGCGCAGGATGGAGAACGGCCCGCCCGCCGCCGCGTGGCCGCCCCGGTGGAACGGCATGATCTGCAGCCTCACGTTGGGCAGCTCGGTGAGCTCCAGCAGGTGGTCGACCTGCGCGCGCAGCACCTGCTCGCCGCCGATGGGGCGGCGCAGCACGGCCTCGTCCATCACGGCCCAGAGCGTCGGCGCGTCCGGCCGGGTGAGGCGCTCCTGCCGGGCCATCCGGAGGGCGACACGGCGGTCGACCTCCTCGGCCGACGCGCCGCCGTGCACGAGCATGATGACCGCCCGGGCGTAGCCGGGGCTCTGCATGAGACCGGGGACGAACTGGACCTCGTAGGTCCGCACGATCGAGGCGGCCTCCTCCAGCCCGACGTAGACCTCGAACCAGCTCGGGAGCAGGTCGCCGTATCTGTGCCACCAGCCCGGGGCGTTGGCCTGGCGGGCCAGGTCGAGCATCGGCTCCCGGTCGCCGGGGGCGGTCACCCCGTACAGGGTCAGCAGGTCGGCGACATCGCGCTCCTTGAAGCCGACCCGCCCCAGCTCCAGCCTGCTGATCTTGGCGTGAGAGGCGCGGATGGCGTATCCGGCGTCCTCCCGGGAGATGCCCCGGGCCGTGCGCAGCCGCCGGAGCTGGGCACCCAGCAGGATCCGCAGGATGGTGGGACCGCCACCGGGCCCGCCACCGACTCCGGTGAGGACGCCACCACGCGCCACACCGCCTTCGGCATGCTCCGTGCTCATGCTCACTCCCCGATGGCCTGTCGAACAGCTCGGCCGTTCCGCGTTTCTCGCTGATAATCCGGACAATTACCTTCTAACGCACACGTTGGGCGGTCACTCCCGTGAGCACGTGAGGCGAATTCAGCATTTTACGACAGCCGTCCGCGTCAGAGGAACGCCCTCCCGACGGCCCCACGCCTCCCACCGGGTGTTCCGGCCGGGCCCCGCACCGGGACACCCGCAGGCGTCCCGCGATCGACGGGAATCCAGGATTCCCGCAAACAAATTTAAGCATATTTATGGGTGAAAACCAGAGTGAAATAACCATCGCCGACTTGGCAGACCGGAAAACTACCTGTCATTGACGGCAGTCATGGGTGATCCTGTCGCCAGGCGGCGCAGCGCACCATGGCCGGAAGGGGAACTCACGTGGAAATTCATTCGGGTGAGAGAGCCCTTCTGCGCGACATCGTGATCGCCGGACTCAGGCGGGCGGGGGCTCACGGCTGGTCGGTCGACGACGGGGAATTCTGGTGCGGGGTCACCCCGGACGGTTATCCGATGCCTCCGCAGGGATGGAAGCTGCACCTGTCGGCGACGATGCTCTCCGCCCCCGTCGTGCTGTCCCGCGCCGCCCCGGTGCTCATCGAGGCGGGCTGCGCGTTCAAGTTCCCCACACGCCTGAGCGGTTACTGGGACCTCCTCACCCCGCACTGCCCCCGCGCCCACGCGGGGAAGTTCGTCACCGCCTATCCGCTCGACGACGACGGGTCGGCACGGCTGGCCGCCCTCCTCGACGAGGCCACCATGGGGCTCCCCGGCCCGGCGATCCTCACCGACCGTCCCTACCGGGCGGGGGGAATCGTGCACTACCGCTACGGCGCCTTCGGCGGGCACCGGGTGCTCGGCAACGACGGGTTCTACGAGGTCCGCCTGCGCGCGCCGGGCGGCGAACTGGTCCGCGACGAGCGGCTGCCGCGGTTCTCGCCGCCGCCCTTCGCGACCTCCCCTTTCGCGACGCCCGCTCCTTCCGCGGCGCCCGCTCCTTTGACGGCGCCCCCTCCTTTTGCGACGCCCGCTCCTTTGACAGCGGCCCTTCCTTTTGCGACGCCCCCTCCTTTGACGGCGGCCGCGCCCGAGCCGCCCCCTTCCGAGCCGCCTCCTCCCCCGGCGCGGCCGTCCGCCGTCGTGCTGAAGGGCCGCTACGTCGTCCGCGAGGCCGTACGGCACGCCAACCGGGGCGGCGTCTACCTCGCAGAGGACACCGAGACCGGTGCGGAGGTCGTCGTCAAGGAGGGACGGCCCCACGCCTGCTCCGACCTGAGCGGCAGGGACGCCCGGGACCGCGTGGCGGCCGAGCGGTCCTGCCTGGAGGCCCTCGCCGTCACGGGCGTCGTGCCGGCCGTGGTCGACCTCTTCGAGCAGGGAGGACACGTCTTCCTCGCCGAGGAGCTCGTGCCCGGGATCACACTGCGGCGGTGGTCGCAGGGGCGCGCCGGGCCCCTGGGCCGGAGCGGTTTCGGGAACGGGGCGGCGGAGGTCCTGCCCGTCGTCCGCCGCCTCGTCGAGGGGGTCCGGGCCGTTCACCGCCATGGCTACGTCCTGGGCGACCTCTCACCGGACAACGTGATGCTCCTGCCCGGCGGCGACATCCGCCTCGTCGACCTCGAACACGCGGTCCCGCCGGGGAGCGTCGTCATGGTGGGCGGGACCCCTGGCTACCTGGCGCCGGAGCTGTCGCCCCACAGCGGCAGGTTCCGGCCCGCTCCGGACGGCTCCGCCGATCTCTACGCCCTCGGCGCGACGGCATACTTCCTCGCGGTCGGCGCCGACCCGGCGCTCGCGGAGGACGACGTCACGGGACCGGCACGCGGACGGCGCGTCCTGTGCCACGTCGCCGAGGTCGCCGCCGCCAACCCCACGCTGGCCCTGCTGCGCCCGCTCGTGGCGGGGCTGATGGGCGAGCCGGAGCGGCGCTGGTCACTCGACAGGTGCGAGGAGTTCCTGGACGCGCTGGAGCCCGGCCGCCCGCCCGCCCCCGCCGGAGGACCTGGCGGCCCGCCCGCCCCGGCCCCCGCGCCGGAGCCGGGCGGTCCGTCCGACCCCGCCGAGGAGCCGGACCGGGTGCCGTCGAGGTCCGGCGACCTCGTCGCCGGCGGGCTCGCGCGCCTGGTGGAGACGGCCGACACCCGCGACGGCAGCCCCTCGCCGTGGCCGAACGTCGTCGACGGGGTCGAGGCGGACCCGTGTTCGGTGAACGGGGGCGCGGCGGGGATCCTCGCCGTCCTGACGCTCGCCTCGCTCACCGGGCACGGCACCTCGCCCGCCGGAGGCGGGAGCGGGGGCGGGGGCGGCCTCGACCGTACGGCCGCCGCCGCTGCCCGATGGCTCCGCGACCGCCTCGCCGGCGAGGACCTCTGGCCTCCCGGCCTGTATTTCGGCCGGTCGGGGGCTATCTGGGCGCTCTACGACGCGGCGGAGGCCGACGGCGACGACGGGATGAGGGAGTTCGCCCTGTGGGCGGCGGGCCGGCTGCCGACGGATCACCCGAACCCCGACGTGACGCACGGCCTGGCCGGCTGCGGCATGGCGCTTCTCCGCCTCGCGCTCCGGTCCGGGGAGCCCGCGCTCCGCGAGCGGGCCGCGGAGGCGTTCGAGAACCTCCACCGCGCGCGGTCCTACCGGGACGGGCGCCCCAGGTGGACCACCCCGGAGTCGTTCGACTCCGGCCTCGTCGGTGCGGGCCACCTCGGCTTCGCGCACGGCATCGCGGGCGTCGGCACGGCGCTGCTCTACGCGGGCGCCGCCCTGGGCCGCCCGGAGTGGACGGCGAGCGCGCGCGAGGTCGCCGACACCCTTTACGAGCACGCCGACCTCGACGGCGACACCGCGTGGTGGCCGGTCCTGTCGGACGCGCCGGAGACGGTCCGCCCGCGCCGGCCCCACTGGTGCAGCGGGTCGTCGGGGATCGGCTCCTTCCTCATCCGTTACTGGAGCGTCACCGGTGACCCGGTCGCGCTGCTGCTGGCGGAGAGGGCCGCGGTCGCGGTCCACCGCACCCGGTGGCAGACGGGTCCGGTGCCGTGCCACGGCCTCCCCGGCGAGGGGGAGTTCCTTCTCGACATGGCCGACTTCACGGCCGACGACCGCTACCACCGGTGGGCGGAGGACCTGGCCGGTTGCCTGGAGGCCAGGGCCGTGCACCGCTTCGGCAGGCTCCTGGTCCCCGGCCCGGGTTCCACGGTCACCCCCACGTTCCTCGGCGGTACGGCGGGCGTCGTCGCCTTCCTCATCCGGCTCCGTCACCGGCGCGCGCGGCTGTGGATGCTCGACGACGTCATGGAGGCCGGCCGGGATCACCCCTCCCGGACCCGCCGCCCTCCCCCGGGAGGCGGCGGCTCCACCGCGACGGTGCCGCGCCCGGCGCGGCCGTGGAACCCGTGAAGGGAGGTGAGAGACCATGTCCTTCGACGTTCAGGACCTCCAGGGCCTGGAGGAGCGTGAGCCGGCCGCCACCGAGGCGGCCCGGCTGACGAACTGCCGCATCCATCTCTTCTGCACCGACAACTGAGGCCCTTCCGCACCGACAACCGAGATCAGGGCCCTGCCCGCCCGCACCGGACGGGCAGGGCTCCCCGTGATCGCTCCCGGCCGCGCCGGAGACCAGATCACGGTCAAGGCGGCCGCCGGAGTTTTTAGCATCCTTATGAGGACGGCACGCAACGTCCATAGGAGAATAGGAGCGGATGTCCTGTATGGGCGGAATGTCGGTTCCTGCCCACACATCGAGAGGATGCACCGATGGTTGCCATCGACATTCCGACCTGGGCCGCCCGCATGCGCGCCTGGCGGCGTGGCCGCCTGTGGAGCCGGCAGGACCTCAGCAGGCAGCTGACCGACGTCGCCGACGACACGGCCCGGGACCGGCTGCCCAGCCAGGAGAGGCTCACGGAGATGATCCGCGCCTGGGAGGCCGGAGAGCAGCGGCCCGACGAACTGTACTCGGAGCTGTTCTGCCGGGCGTTCGGCATGAACGAGGCGGAGCTGTTCAGCGGCGAGGCGGCGGGCACGACCCTCTGGCACCACCTGACCGGCATCCCGCTGATGGCGGGGACGTTCTCGCCCGAGGACGAGGAGCGCACCGGCCGGGCGATCGAGAACCCCCGGCGGACCGACGAGCAGACCGCGGCCTACTTCCGGACCGTCCTGCGCGCGTACTCGCGGCCGGACCTGCGCCCGGCCCGCACGATCAACGCCCTGTCCCCTGTCTTCGCCACGATCGACGCGCTGCACCGCGAGGCCAGGTCGGACATCCGCCAGTCGCTGCTCCTGCTCAGCTCGCAGGACGCCGAGCTGATCAGCCGCATGCACTACGAGGGCGGCAACCTCGCCGAGGCGCTGGCCTGGTCGGACCGCGCCCTGCTGGCGGCGCACCAGGCCGGGGACGAACGGCTGGTGGCCTACACGCTCGCCCGCCGGGCCGGCCTGCAGGACACCCGGGGCAACCCCGAGCAGGTGATCGACCTCGCCGTCGCCGCCCGCGAGCACGTGCTCTCCCCGCCGCCGCTGGAGGCGATGGCCCGTCGGCACGAGGCGCAGGGCCACGCCATGGCCGGGGCCGAGGACATGTGTCACCGCCGCCTGGAGGAGTCGGCGGAGGCGCCCCAGGAGAGTCCGAAGGACGACGTTCCCATCACGTTCGACTACCCCGCCTGGGTCCACAACGCCCTGGCCGCCGGATGCCTCATCCAGCTCCACCATCCGGCCGACGCGATCGAGATCCTGGAGCGGGACCTCTCGGAGGCTCCGTCGAACTACCTCACGGCCTACAACATGGCCTGTCTCGCCCACGCCTACGCCGACGCGCACGAGGGCGAGCGCTCGGCCGGAGTCGCCCGCCAGGCCCTGACCATGTCGCGTCAGACCGGTGCGGGCCGGGCCCTGGAGGAGCTCCGCCTCATCCAGGACGACCTCTACCGGTGGTCGCACCCGCACCGCACCCACACCCGCGCCCGCGTGGGTGTCGGCGGCTGACGGGGGACGCGTCCCACCGTCCCGCCCGCCACCCCGTGACGGCGGCCGGACGCCCGGACCGCGCGGGCGGGCGCGGACCAGGACCGTAGAGGCGTGAGCGGGGCCCGGGTCGTAAGTGTACAAATGAGCAGGGGCGAAGATCCGTCCCCGCGGGAGCCCGGTGCCGCCGGGCCCGCGGGCTCGCGCGAGTCCGCGGGCTCCCGCGCGAGCCCGCCGCCGCTCGACGCCGAAGGAGCATGAGTGCCCGCGCACTACTCACTCACCGAGACCGAACACGCGGTCAACCAACGCCTCGGACCGATCCCCGTCCACCGCGAAGCCCTCGCCGCCGTCTCCAACCTCTACCGCGCCGCCACCGCCGTCCGCCAGCACCTCGAGAACTCCGCCCTCCGCACCGCCGACCTCACCTGGAGCGCCTTCGTCGTCCTCTGGGTCATCTGGATCTGGGAGGAGATCGAAACCCGCCACGCCGCCGCCGAGGCCGGCATCTCCAAAGGCACCCTCACCGGCATCATCAAAACCCTCGAATCCCGCGGCCTCGCCCAACGCAGCCAGCACCCCGGCGACGGCCGCCTCGCCCTCCTACGCCTCACCCCCCAGGGCCGCACCCTCATGGAAACCCTCTTCCCCGCCTTCAACGACGAAGAAGCCTTCGTCGTCGCCCCCCTCGACCCCGACGAGACCCGCCACCTCGCCGACACCCTCCGCCGCGTCATCACCCACCTCGAACACCACGGCGGACAACGCCGCGACACCCTCCACGCCCAGATCCCCCTCCCCCCACGCCGCGGCGGCCGCCGCCGCACCCGATAACCCCACCGACCCCGACGGCCCGGCCCGGAGGCGGGGCGGGCGGGCCCGGGGGGCGGTACGGGTTCAGTACGACTGGAGTTCGAGGAGGTTGCCGTCCGGGTCCCGTAGATGCGCGGTCCGCATGCCAGGGCCCCATTCCGGGCGGTCGGCGGGCGGCACGACCGCGTGCCCGCCGTGGCGCAGGCACAGGTCGAAGCCGGCGTCCACATCGCCGACGCGGCTGACCAGCATGGCCCGGTCCTGGACCGCCGCCTCGGCCGGCAGGCCGGCGGTGCCGGTCACCGCGGCCATCGCCGCGCGGTCGAACAGCATGAGCACGCCCTCGGCGCCGACGTCCCAGCTCGCGTACGGCCCGCTCTCGGCACCCCGCGTGCGCCTGGCCCCGATCAGCTCCGGCAGCACCGCGTCGTAGAACCGGAAGCAGTCGGCGAACCGGCCCACCAGCAGGCGCGGGTGAAGCGCGTCCATCACGTCCCCCTATTCATGGGTGAAAACCAATCATTGGTTTGACCCTACAATAGGGGCATGGACGAGACACCGCCCACCCTGACCGCGCTGACGACCTACCTGCTGTCGAAGGTGGGCAAGGCCGCGCGGACCCGGCTCGCCGGGCAGCTCGGGGACAGGGGCCTGCGCCTGTGGCACATGGCGGTGCTGGCCGCGCTGGCGGACTTCGGCCCGCACGTCCAGCGCGACCTCGCCGCACGGCTGGACATCGACCCCAGCGACGTGGTCAAGGTGATCGACGAGCTGACCGCGGCCGGCTACGCCGAGCGGACCCGCGACCCCGCGGACCGCAGGCGCGTCCGCGTGACGGTCACCCCCGCCGGCCGTGCCGCGCTGACCTCGCTCACCGCCGAGGCCACCGCCGTCCGCGACACCGTGCTGGCGCCTCTCGACGAGCGGGAGCGCGCCCTGCTGCACGACCTGCTGCTGCGCGTGTACGCGGACCTGACGGAGCGACCTGACCCGGCCACGCGCCGATGACCTCCGGACCGGGCGGATCCGCCCGGTCCGGAGGCGGACCCGCCCGAGCGGCTCACCGGCTCCCCCGGAACGGGCGCGGAGCCGGGTGAACGGTCACGGGCCTTCCGGGTCCACCACTCCGCCGTCGACCCAGAACGGGTCGAGCAGCTCCCGCAGGCGCGCGGCGCCGACCCGCTCCAGCAGCTCCAGCGCGCCGACGTTGTCCACGAGCTGCTCCATGCGGCTGGCCCCGAACAGCACGGTGCTGACCGACGGATGGGTCAGGGTGAAGGCGACGCAGAGCTGCGCCGGGGAGGCGCCCAGCCCGGCCGCGACCTCGGCGATCCCGCCGGCCGCCTCCATGATCTGCCCGCGCACGCCGCCGGGGTCGCGGCCGATCTCCCGGGTGGGCGCCGTCCTGCCCGCCAGGATCCCGCCCTCCATGACGTCCGAGGCCTGCATGGTGATCCCCTCGGCGAACACCCGCGCGAACGGCTCGCCGTCCGGGATCGACCGGCGGCACGGGCTGTACTTGAGCTGCGCGATCTGCGGCCCCGGCGAGCCGGCCTGGAGGGCGTGGTCGCGGATGGCCGTGATCGCGGTGGCCGACCAGTTGTTGACCCCCCAGCACCCGATGAGCCCCTCGGCCTCCAGCTCGGCGAGGTCGGCGGCCAGCCGCCGCAGGTCGAGGTCGTCGCGGCGGATGTCACCCAGGACGACCAGGTCGGCCCGGCCGGTGCCGACCCGGAACAGGGCGCGTTCGAGCTGCTCACGCAGTGACTGCTCCGGGTACGGCTCCAGCCACAGCTTGGACGACAGCAGATAGTCGTCCCGGTCGATCCCGGCGGCCCGCACGATCGCCGAGAACAGCACGTCGGTGAAGACCGGCGGCTGCCCGGGGATCCCGTAGACGCCGACGTCGAAAAGGTTGACGCCCAGGTCCACGGCGTGGCTGACCATGGCCACGGCGTCCTCGAAGTGCATCCGGTCGTAGGTGTGCCAGGACCCCAGGGACAGCACGGAGACGTCGGGGCCGTGGGTGCCGACCCTGCGCAGGGGGACGACCTTCTTCCGCTCGGGCATCGGACTCCTCGGTGGGTGAATGACGGATGTGGACGGCGGCTACGGGAGCCAGGGGTGGACGACGGCCTTGACCTGTTCGAGCCGTGACATGGATTCGAGGGCGGCCGACGCCCCGCCGAGCCCGACGGGCTCGCTGAAGAGCTCGTCCCAGGCGAAGCGCGACTGGAACGCGCGGAGGAACTCGATCGAGTTGCGGTAGTCGCCGATGTCGCCGTTGAGGGAGCCGAGCACGTTCAGCTCCTTGCCCATGACCGTCCCCAGGGGGATCGGGTCGGGGCGGGGGCCGGTGCTGCCGACGACGACGAACGTGCCTCCCCACGCGGCCAGATCGACGGCCTCGGCCCCCACCCCGGGCGCGCCGGCGAGGTCCAGCACGAGGTCGGCGCCCCGGCCGCCGGTGGCCTCCAGCACGGCGGCCCGCCGGCTGCCGGCGTCGCCGTCCAGCCCGATCACCAGGTCGGCGCCGAACCTCTTGGCCAGTCCGAGCCGGGCGTCCGGCGCTCCGACGGTGATGACGGTGCCCGCGCCGGAGGCGGCGGCCACCGCGGTGGCGACGATGCCGAGCGCCCCGGCGCCCTGGACCAGGACCCTCGCCCCGGGACGGACGCCCCCGGCCCGGTCGTAGGCGTGCAGGACCGTCTTGACGGCGCAGCCCGCACCGGCCGCCCACGTGTCCTTGACGTCGTCGGGCAGCAGGAACTTCTGGGCGGTCGGGGTGACGTAGTCGTACTCGGCGAGCCCGGCGGTGGAGTGGGGCCACCGGTCGGACCGCTGCAGGAAGCCGTAGCCCCGGTTGGCGCAGGCCACGGGGTTGCGGACCACCGTACAGCCGTGGCAGTGACCGCAGGTGGACTCCGACCAGCCGATCCGGGCGCCCACCTGGACCGGGCGGCCGAGCGCGTCGACGGTGCCCGGCCCGGCGGCGACCACCGTGCCGACCATCTCGTGGCCGAGCACCATCGGGAGCATGCCCGGGAACGACATGGCGCCGCTCCACAGGTGCACGTCCGTCGCGCACAGCGTCGCGCAGTCGACCTTCACGAGCGCGGCGCCGGGCTCGCACTCCGGAGGCAGCGGGATCTCCTCCAGGGCCAGCGGCTCCCCGTGGGCCCGCAGGACCGCCGCCCGCGTAGACGTCGGGACTGACATGTGATGTTCTCCGATCTCGCTATCTGCTGTGCGCGGTGTCCCAGACCTCGTGACGGCTGCGCCACCACAGGAGCACCACGATCACCAGGAAGGGGACGACCCCCCGGTACTGCTGGACCGCGCCCAGCGACGCGGTGAACCCCTCCAGGCAGCCCATGAGCAGGCCGCCGGCGAGTGTCAGGGGCAGGCTCCGGAAGGCTCCCACCATCGCGACGGCCAGGGCCGTGGTGATGAGCTTGCCCAGCGTGGAGAAGTCCCCGCCCAGGCGCGGCGCCACCAGGAGGATCACCAGCGCGCTGAGGGCTCCGATGGCGGCCCAGACCGCGACGGCCAGCCGGGGGGCCGCGATGCCGACGACCTGGGCGGTGGCCGGGCGCTCCGACAGGGCCTGCAGCCGCAGACCGACGGCCGTCCTGTTCAGCAGCGCCCCGACCCCCACGGTGATCAGAACCGCGAAGGCGAGCGAGACCAGCACCGACTGCGGGACCACGACGCCGCCCACGGTGAAGGCGGGCGCGTCGAACGGCCTCGGGAAGCGCCGGGCACCGGTCGTCGTGCTGCCGAACAGCCGCAGGCCGATCGCCATGAGGGCCACGTACAGGGCGACGGTGACGGCGGCCTTGGTCCGCTCGTCATGGCCGCCGAACCAGCGGACGAGCACCGCGCCGAGCAGCGCGGACAGCACCCCGCCCGAGACGACCCCGGCCGGCAGCGCGAGCCACACGTCGATCCCTGCGTCGGTCAGCGACACCATCACGAAGGCGCCCATCGCGCCGACCGCCGCCATGGCGAAGTTGACCACGGCGACGAGCCGGTAGGTCAGCACGACGCACAGGCCGAGCAGGGCGTAGACGCCGCCGCTGGTCAGGCCCGCGATCACGGAGTTCAACATCGGACACCCACCTCCTGGGGCTCCTGGGTGCTCAGTTCTTGCCCGGGACGATGAAGCCTTCGGGGAGGACCTTCCACTTGCGGCCCTCGACCTTGACGAACCGGCTGCCCTGGATCGGGCTGTGCGCCTCGCCGGGACCGAAGACCCACGGGGTGCCCACCATCGGGTACCGGATCGGCTGCATCTTCTTGAACGCCTCGGTCACCGAGTCGCGGGTGATGTCACCCTTGATCGTCTTGAGCACCTGGACGAACACGTCGGCCGCCATCACGGCGCCCTGGCTGAACGCCGTCTTCTGGATCTTGTTGCCGTCGACGATCTTCGCCCAGCGGTCGTTGCCCGGCAGCGTCTCGTCGGTGTACGGCTGCCACTCGGTCCCGGCGTAGGCGGTCATCCCGTCCGGGATGACCTCTGCGTTGGCGTCGGTGTAGCTGTTGGCGCCCATGATGAAGTCGACGTCCTGCATGCCCTGCGTCTGGGCCTGGGCGAACCACGGGCCGACCGTCGCGTTGTAGAGGATCGCCTGGCAGCCGGCGGCCTTGGCCGCCACCAGGTAGGGGGTGGGGTCTCCCTCGCCGACCGAGGTGTCCTTGACCGTCAACTGCTTGCCGGTGATGTCGCTCCACTCCTTGACGGCGGCGTCGATGCCGCCGCCGCTGCCCGGCAGCACGGTGTAGTACATGCAGACCTTGTCGTGCTTGAGCGTCTCGGAGGCGTAGTAGAGCATCGCCGTCAGCAGCTTGAACGGGCCCGGGTTGACCGGGGCGATGTTCGGGCTGGTGAAGCAGGCGGGGTCCACGCCGACGGCGGGGATGGAGACGATCCCGCTGTTGCCGTAGGTCGCGCGGTTGAGCCCGCAGTCGACCGCGCTGGAGGAGCCGACGAGGGCGACGACGTTCTCGGACTCCAGCAGTTCCAGGGCGGCCTCGGTGGACCGCTGCGGGTTCATCGCGTCGTCCTTGCTGATCAGCTCGATCTTGCGGCCGTTGATGCCGCCGGCCTTGTTGACCTCCTCGAAGACGGCCTTGACCGCCTGCGGGACCTCCGGCGTCTGGAACAGGCCGGTCACGCCGTTGATCGAACCGACCTTGATCGGGCCGTCGGCCGGGCCGCCGTCGCCGCCGGAACAGGCGGCGGCGCAGAGGGCCAGCGCGGCCACCGCCGCGACGTCGGTGAGGGAACGCTTCATTGCTGTACTTCCTTGGGCTGGGGGGACGGGGATCAGACGAGCGGGACGTCCGCCGTGCCGAGGTAGGCGGCCATGACCGCCGGGTCGTCGAGGACGTCCTGGGTGGACCCCGAGGCGATGACGTGACCGAAGTCGAGGACGGTCACCCCCGCGCAGGCCGCGCGGACGAGCTCCATGTCGTGCTCGACGAGGAGGATCGAGACCCCGAAGCGGGCCGGCGCCTCGGCGAGCCGCCGGCCGAGCTTGAGCGACTCGGCGGCGGACTGCCCCGCGGCCGGCTCGTCGAGCAGGGCCACCTTCGGCCGGGCGGCGACGGCGGCGGCCACGTCGAGCAGGCGGCGGGTGCCGACGTCCACGATGGAGACCGGCACCTCCCCCGGTGGGCAGCCGAAGAAGTCGAGCAGCTCGTCGGCCTCCTGCCTGGACAGCCGCCGGCCGGCCCCGATCGTCAGATACTCGTACTGGGTCAGCTCGGGGGCGATGGCCGTGGTCTGGAAGGTACGGCGCAGCCCGCGACCGGCCCGCGAGCTCGGGCTGAGGCGGTCGATCGACTGCCCGGCCAGTTCCACGCTGCCCCGGTAGCCGCCGATGAAGCCGGTGACCGCCGCGATGAAGGTGGACTTGCCCGCGCCGTTGGGGCCGATGAGCCCGACGACCCCGCCGGAGGGGACGGTGAGGTCGACCGCGTCCAGTGCCACGACCTCGCCGTAGCGCACGGTGAGGCCCCGCACCTCCAGACAGGGCCCGCCGGCCGGCGCGGACGGCGCAAGCGGCGCGGGCGACACCGGCGGCGCAAGCGACACGGACGGCGCGGACGACACCGGCGGCGCGGACGACACCGGCGGTGCAAGCGACACGGGCGGCGCGGACGGCGCGGGCGGCACGGATACGGTCTCCTCGGCCGCGGCCTCGGCCCCCCGCGTCCCGTCCCCGATGGCGTCGAGCAGCTTGCGGGCGGCGCGCTCCCGCCTGCGCGCCCGGGCGAAGTCGGTCTGGCTCACCCCGCTGCGCAGGGCGAAGACCGCGAACAGGCCGAACAGCATGCCGCCCAGGTCCTGCGGGAGCCGCAGCTTCTCCAGGACCGTGGCCATCACCGCGCCGAAGACGCCGCCCATGACGGCCCCTTCGGGGTTGTGCGGCCCGATGAGGATGGCCACCGCGAAGAGCGCGAGGGACTGCCCCATGGCGAAGTTGCTCGACACCACGAGCCCGAGCTGGCCGGCCATCAGCCCGCCCCCGACGCCCGCGATGAACGCGCTGATCGCGAACGCGGCGAGCTTGCTGCGCGCCACCGAGATGCCGTGCGCGGCGGCGGCCCGCTCCGAGTAGCGCAGCTCCAGCCAGGACATGCCCAGCCTGGTCCGGTTGAACAGCGCCAGCCCGAAGGCCAGCGAGGTGAAGACGATCACCGTCAGGACGAAGTACGCGGAGTTGGTGGCGAACAGCCCCGGCCTGGTGAGCGTCTTCAGCTCGGTGGTCCCGGGGAACTGGTTGGCGTTGAGCACGATGTCGGTGGACACGGCGAAGCCGAAGGTGACCACGGCGAGGTTGACCCCGCGGATGCGCAGGGCCGGCAGCCCGATGGCCACCCCGACGGGGACGGCCGCCAGGCCGCCGAGAACCAGCCAGACCAGGAAGCCGCCGGGGGCGTCGGCCAGGTTCAGCCGGAGCACCACCCAGGCGCCGATCGCGGCGAAGGACATCTGGCACAGGGACATGACCCCGGCCCGCCCGACGATCACGCCGTAGCTCTGCATGATCACCGCGCTGACCACGGCGGTGATGGCGAGGTAGGTCCAGTACGACGAGAACAGCCCCGGCACCGCGACGCAGGCCAGAACGGCGGCGGCCAGGCCCGTCCCCCAGGAGCGCTTGTCGATCGCGTTCACCGGCTCTCGCCTCTCCTCTCGGCGCCGGCTCCGGCGGGCACCGCGCCGAAGTAGAACTCGTGCAGCCGCTCGCCGTCGCCCCGGAGCTCGTCGCAGGGGCCGTCGAAGACCACCCGTCCCTTGCGCAGGACGTAGGCGTTGGCGCCGACCTCCAGGGCCAGGTTCGCGAACTGCTCGATGAGCAGGACCGCTATGCCCAGGCCCACCAGGTCCTTGACCGCGTGCATGAGGCGGCGGACCACCACGGGCGCCAGGCCCAGGGACATCTCGTCGATGAGGACGATCTTGGGATCGGAGATCAGGGCCCGCCCGAGCACGAGCATCTGCTGCTCGCCGCCCGACAGGTGCCCGGCCTGGAGCCCGCGGCGCCTGTCCAGCTCGGGGAAGAGCCCGTAGACCGTCCTCAGGTCGCCGCCGCCCGCCCGGGAGACCAGCAGGTTCTGCTCGACCGTCAGCGTCCGGAAGACCGTCCGCGCCTGCTCGACGTAGCCCAGACCGGCCTGGGCCCGCCGGTACACCGGGAGCCGGTCCATCGCGGCCCCGCCGAGTTGGATCGTTCCCGAGGTCGTCCGCGCCAGGCCGGCGATGCCGTCCATCAGGGTCGTCTTGCCCGCGCCGTTGGCGCCCAGGACCACGGTGACCGTGCCGGGCGCGACGTCGAGCGAGACGTCGTGGACGACGGGGACCTCGCCGCGGTTGACGCTGAGGCCCCGCAGGGAGAGGACCTGCCCGTCCGTCCCGGGCCGCCCGCTCCGGGAGGAGAGGGCCCGGCCGCTCACCGGGGGCCGTCCGCGCGGGCCGAGCGCAGGGCCGCGATGACGCGCCCGTGCGCGTCGCGGGCGCCCGACAGTTCGGTGGCGAGCAGTCCGAAGAAGCCGTGGATCAGACCGTCGAGCCGGACGAGTTCGACCTCGACCCCGGCGCGCCGGAGCGCCTCGGCGTACTCCTCGCCCTCGTCGCGGAGCACGTCGTACTCCGCCCCGAGGATCAGCGCGCCGGGCAGGCCCGACAGGTCGCTCGCGCGCAGCGGCAGGAGGTAGGGGTCGTCCATGTCGCGGGCGTCGCGGGGGTACTGGGTGAAGAACCAGTCCATGCTCGCCTTGGACAGGAAGTATCCGTCGGCGAAGTCGCGGTAGGAGGCGCGCCCGTCGTCGGGGTGGCCGAGCACGGGCGAGACGAGCACCTGCAGCGCGATCCCGGGACCGCCGAGGTCCCGGGCCTTGAGCGCGGCGACGGCGGCGAGGTTGCCGCCCGCGCTCTCCCCGCCCACGGCGATCCGCCGCGGGTCCACCGACAGCGACCCGGCGCTGTCGTGCACCCAGCGCACCGCGGCGTAGCAGTCGTCGGCCGCCGCGGGGTAGGGGTTCTCCGGCGCGAGCCGGTAGTCGACCGAGACGACCACGGCCTCCGCTCCGGCGCAGACGGCTCGGCAGGCGACCTCGTTCTCGTCGAGGCAGCCGATCGTCCATCCACCGCCGTGGAACCAGACGAGAGCGGGGAAGGGACCCTCGCCCTCGGGGGTGTAGACCCGGACGGGGACGTCCCCGGCGGGGCCGGGGAAGACGGTGTCGACGACATCGCCCACGGGCTGGAGATCGTCCGGCATGGTCCAGAGCTCACGGAATCCCTCGCGCATCGCCACCGCGTCGGGCTGGGGGGCTCCGCCCTGGTCCTCGACACCGACGCGGTCGATTATTCTCTGCGCCTCAGGATGCAGGGGCATCGTCACCTCCGGTTGCCCGGGTGCCCTCGCTGACGGTCAGGCACTCGCAAATCGTATCCGATTCCATGTACGTTATGCGGGACCAAATGACGTGTCTAGAGTGCGGGTGAAATGTTGCTGAACGGATCCCAGGGCAACTCCACGCCGGCGGATGTGGTCATGACCGGCGGCACGGTGCACACCGCCGATCCCGGCGACCGGGTGGCCGAGGCGATCGCCGTCACCGGCGGCCTGATCGCCAGGGTCGGCACGGCCGGAGAGGTCGCGCCGCTGATCGGGCCGCGGACCCGCGTCATCCGCCTGCGCGGCAGATCGGTGCTCCCCGGCATCAACGACTCCCACCTCCACGGCGTCTGGCTGGGCCAGATGTGGCCGGGCGTCCTCATGGACCAGCTGGCCGGCGGGCACCACGGCGGCGAGCCCCCCGCCCGCCTGGAGACCTCCGAGGCGCGGCGCGGCGCGATCCTGCGCGCGGGAGAGCTGCTGTCCTCGCTCGGGGTCACCAGCTACACCGAACCGGGCCTCGGCCCCGGCGAGGACACCGGGCCCAGCGGCTGCTTCGGCTCGGCCGCGCTGCGCGACTACGCCGACCTCGCGGCCGAGGGACGGCTCAACGCGCGGGTCACCGCGCTCATGCTCTTCGGCGAGCTCGACGGGCCGTCCTCTCTGCCGGCTCTCCTCGACGGGCTGCGCGAGTACGTCCCGCCCGCCGACGTGCCGGGCTGGTTCCGTGTCGCGGGGGTGAAGATCTTCGCCGACGGCATCCCCCCGATGCGCAGCGCCTGGACCGACGAGCCCTACACCGACGGCACGCACGGCGACCCGCTCGTCGAGGGCGGCTCGACGGCCGAGCGCGCGGCCAACCTCGTCGCGATGATCGACGCGGCGCACGCCGCCGGGCACCAGATCGGCGTGCACGCGACCGGCAGCCGGGCCACCAGGACGGTCACCGACGCCTTCGGCGCGGCCCTGTCCCGGGACGGCCGCGACGCCAGGCACTACGTCATCCACGGAGACGTGATCTCCCCCGCGACCCTGGCGGCGATGGCCGCCGCCGGGATCGGCCTGAACACGCAGGCGGGCATCGCGGTGGCGACCGAGGATATGCTCCGCGACGCCTTGGGCGAGGACGCCCTGCGGCGGGCCTGGCCGGCGCGCGACGCGCTGGCCGCCGGCGTCCCGCTCTGCCTGAGCTCCGACGCCCCCGTGCTCACCCCGGACTGGCGGGCCGGGATCGCCGCCGCGGTGACCCGGCGCGGTCTGGACGGCGGTGTGCGCGGAGCCGCCCAGCGGCTGGCCCTCACCCAGGCCCTGCGCGCCTACACGATCACCGCCGCCTGGCAGGACGGGGCCGAGGGGTGGAAGGGCTCGCTGGAGCCCGGCAAGGTCGCCGACCTGTGCGTGCTGGAGGCGGGCCTGCTGGAGACCGAGGCGGAGGCCCTCCCCCAGGTCCCGGTCGCCCTGACCATGGTCGACGGCCGCGTGGTCCACGAGCTCTGACCGCCCCCGCGGCCCGCGGGGCCGGCGCCCGCACCGGGACCGGCCTCGGCCCCGGGTACGGCCCCGCGGGCCGGGCCGGGCCCCGGGCCAGGCCGTACCGGGTGGCCGGCGCGGGCCGCACCCGGTGGAACGGCCCGCGACGGCGGTGCTCCCCGGCGGGATCAGGCCCGGCCGGGGGCGCCGGTGCCCCACGACGCGTCGGGGCGCACCACGTCCCTGTCGATCCACAGCCCCTCCGCCGCCGGGCGCAGCTCGTCGCCGTGCCGGGCCAGCAGGTCGAGCGCGCCGAGGTTGTCGTCGAGCTGCCGGCGGCCGCTCACCCCGAACAGCACGTTCGCCGCGGCGGGGTGGGTCAGGCAGAAGGCGATCGCGAGCTGGGCGGGGGTGGCCCCGAACCGCTCGGCGAGGCGCTCGGCCTCGGGGAACGAGGCTCGGATCCGGTCACGGATGCCTCCCGGGTCGGCGCCGATCCTGCGCTCCGGGTGGAGCTTGCCCGCGAGGATGCCCCCCTCGAAGACGTCCGACGCCTGCAGCCCCAGCCCCTCGTCGAACAGCCGGCCGTACGGCCCGCCCTCGGGCACCGAGCGCCGGGCGAGGCTGTACTTCAGCTGCGCGAACGACGGCGGCACCATGCCCTCCGCCCGGGCGAACTCCCGGGCGAGCCGCAGGTCGGCGGCCGACCAGTTGTTCACGCCCCAGGTGGTGAACCAGCCGGCCCGCACCAGCTCCGCCACGTCGGCCACCACCGACCGGATGTCCACCTCGCCGAGGAAGTCACCGGCGACGACGGCGTCGGCCCGGTCGGTGCCGATCCGCGTCAGCGAGAGCTCGATCTGCTCGGCGAAGGAGGTGGCGGGGTAGTCCCACAGCCAGAGCTTGCCGCACAGGACGTAGTCCTCCCGCGCGACCCCGGCCTCGCGGACGGCCCTGCCGAAGATCAGGTCGGTCACGGCGTTCTCGGCGTGCGGGCCGAAGTTGTAATGGGCCACGTCGAAGAGGTTGACGCCGAGGTCGACGGCCCGGCGGATCAGCGCGGCGGCGGCGCCGGGCTCCATCCGGTCCCATGTGTTCCACGAGCCGAGACCGAAGACCGGCACCTCCGGTCCGTCGGCGCCGAGCCGGCGCCTGGGCACCTGAGCTGAGAACTCCATCGTGCACCTCCGATGACGTCGGCGGCCCCTGGCCGCCAGGAAGGAAATCGTATAGCATTCCAAATATTCTTCTGAACCCCAGGGAGTGAGTTCATGTCGCCTCACCCGGACCCCTCCGGTCCCGCCAGGATCGTGGACGTGGCCACCGGTTACATGGCCGCCAAGCAGCTCTTCGCGGCCAGTGAAGCCGGCCTGTTCGCCGCGCTGGCCGAGGGGCCGGCGACCGTGGCCGAGATCTCGGCGCGCACCGGGCTCCCCGAGCGCACCGCGCGGATCCTCTCCGACGCGATGGCGGGCCTGGAGCTGCTGACCCGCGAGAGCGGCGTGTACGCCAACTCGCCGTCCGTCACGCGCTACCTGTCCGGCTCCGGGGACGACGTGGACCTCCGCCCGTTCCTGGCCTTCCTCGACTCGATCAGCTACGGGCACTGGCTCGGCTTCGGCGAGACCGCCCGGACCGCGCAGCCGGCGAGCCTGGACCTCGACGAGGGCCGCTGGGGCACCTTCCTGACCGGCGTGATGACCTACAACGCGCTGCACGCCAAGATGCTCGCCGACGGCTACGACTTCTCCCGGCACCGGCGCGTCCTCGACTTCGGCGGGCTGTCGGGCTCCTTCCTGGCCGAGGCGCTGCGGGCGGTCCCCGGCCTGCGGGGCACGTTCTTCTCCGGTGGTGACCTGGTCCAGCACGCGCAGCGAACGCTGGCCGACGCCGGGGTGGGCGACCGGGCCGAGGTCGTCGACGGCGACCCCCTGGCGGGTGACGTCCCCACGGGCTTCGACCTGGTGCTCCTGGAGCACGTGGCGCACCGGTTCGACGCCGAGCAGAACCGGCTCATCGCCCGGCGGGCCCGCCAGGCCGCCGCGCCCGGCGCCACGCTCCTGCTGCTGGACTTCTTCCTCGACTCCGACGACAGCCAGCGCGCCATCGACGCGCTCCACGCCGGCGAGTACCTCGTGATCGACGGCACGACCGTCCACCCCGAGGACGAGGTGCGCGGCTGGCTGCGGGACGCCGGCTGGGAGCCGGTCGAGACCCGGGCGCTCCCGGGCAGCCCGCGCGTCATCGTGGCGGAGGCCCGATGAGCGCCGCGGGCCGCGTCGTCCTGGTCACGGGCGCCGCGAGCGGGATCGGCCGGGCCGTCGCCCAGGCGTTCGCCGAGGCCGGTGACCGGGTCGTGGTCGCCGACGTGGACGGCGCGGCGGCCGGGCGAGCCGCCGCGGAGCTGGGCGCGCCGGCCGTCACCCTGGACGTCACCGACCCGGAGTCGGTCGCCGCCGGGCTGGAGCGGGTCGCCGGGGAGCTCGGCCCCGTGGAGGTCCTGGTCAACAACGCGGGGATCGTCGCCGGTGGCGGCCCGCTCGTCGACCTCCCCATCGAGGTCTTCGACCGGGTGGTCGCGGTGAACCTGCGCGGGACCTTCACCGTCACCCGGGCCGCCGCGGCACAGATGATCAAGGCGGGCCGGGGCGGCTGCATCGTCAACATCAGCTCGATCGGGGCCCGCCAGCCGACCCCGGGCCTGGGGCACTACGAGGCCACGAAGGCCGGCGTGGACGCGCTCACCCGGACCGGCGCCATCGAGCTCGCCGGCCACGGCATCCGCGTGAACGGCGTGGCCCCCGGGCCGGTGCACACCCCGATGACGGCCGGCCTGATGGACGACCCGGCGGCGCGGAGCGCGTGGGAGTCGCGCATCCCGCTCGGTAAGATCGCGGTCCCCGGCGACGTCACCCCGCTGGTGCTGTTCCTCGCCTCACCACAGGCCGGGCACATCACCGGCACCGTGGTCCAGGTGGACGGCGGCCAGTTGCTGATGTGATCCGAGACGGCGGGGGCCCGGCACACCGTGGGGGTGTGCCGGGCCCCCGCCGCACGGGACGGGTGGGCTCAGGCGGTCCGGGGCGCGGCGTGGACGTTGTGCAGCGCGTCGGCGGTCGCGACCTTGTGGGCGCACGCCACCCGCTCGATCTCCGCCGCGTCCGCGCCCGCCGCGATGAGGTCCAGCATGTGGTCGTGCTCCACCACCGAGCGGCGGGCTCGGCCCGGGACGTAGGTGAAGGTCGAGCGCCGCATGTGGTCCAGCCGCGCCCACTCCGACTCCAGCAGGACGCTCAGGTGCTCGTCCGGGCAGTATTGGTAGATCGAGAAGTGGAACTTGCGGTTGAGCGCGGTGAAGGAGGCCGGATCGAACTCCTCCAGCGCCTCCACCATGCGGGCGTTGATCTCCCTGGACGCCTCGATCTGCTCCGGCGTCATGAGCGGCGCCGCGATCGCCGTCGCGTAGCCCTCCAGGCGGGCCAGGACGTTGAGCGAGTGCTCCACCTGCGTGGAGTCGAACACGGCCACGCGCGCGCCGATGTTGCGCACGACCTCCACGAGCCCTTCGGACTGCAGCCGCCGCACCGCCTCGCGCAGCGGGATCGTGCTGACCCCGGTCTCCCGGGCGAGCTGGTCCATGACCAGCCGGTAACCCGGCCCGTAGGTGCCGTCGAGGATGCGCGAGCGCAGCAGTCCGTAGCTGAGCTCGGCCTTCGACTCCTTGGCCCTGGCGGGCTTCTTCGCGGCGCTCAACGGCGTCCCCTCATTCTCGGCCGACGGCTGATGGACCCGCCGACGGCCGCCCCGCTGACGATCACTGTTCCAGGACCCTCACGATAGTGTCGCGGAGACCCGCACCGGCGAGGACCTGGAGATGATCTCCGGGAAGGGTGACCAGCTCGGCCCCTCCGACGAGATCGACGATACGCTCGATCCCGCGCGTCATCACGTCGCCCTGTCCGGCGACGAAGACCGGGGGCGTCGTGCCGCCCCACGGCCCCGCCTCGAACGGGGTGTCCCGCAGCCCCTCGACGCACAGCGCCAGCCCGGCGGCCCGCTCCCCCTTGGAGCGGACCAGGCCCGCGATCATCGAGGTGAAGGGGTCCTCGGGCTCGGCGCCGTCCCGGACCGCCCGGTGGAGCGCGGCGACGTCCACCGCGGCGAACGGCTCGGCGGGGCTGAGGCCGCCGAGCACCGCCCTGCGCACACGGCCCGGGGCCGCCCCGGGGAGCTCCCACGCCAGCCGCGCGCCCAACGAGTAGCCGACGACGTCGAACGTCTCGACGCCCGCCCCGTCCAGCACCGCCACGATGTCCTCGGCCGCCGCCCGGGCGCCGCACTCGCGGGCCGCCGCCGGCGCCGGACTGTCGCCGTGCCCGCGCAGGTCGGGGACGACGACCGTCCGCCCGGCGCCGGTCAGCGCGGCGACGACCCCCGTCTCCACCCAGTCGGCGCCCCCGTCGGAGGCGAAACCGTGCAGGAGGAGGACGGGCGGCGGGTCACCGGGACGGTCAGCGGCACCGGGACCGCCGGGCGGGAAAACCCGGGAGGCCAGGCCAGATCGGTCGTGCATCGGTCGCACACCCCTCAACGCTACTTTTTCACATACGATTTCTTATCGTACTTCATGTGGCCACCACCCGGAGGGCGGGCGGCCTGATCAGGAGACCTCTGCGGGCAGCGGGAAGTCGACGACCACCTGGCCGGTGCCGCTGCTGCCGAAGTACGGGCAGAGCTGCTCCCCCTTGCCCGTGTAGTCCCGCCAGCCCAGCATGGCGAAGAGCATGGCGGTGTCGGCCATGGCCCCCTCGCCCGTGCAGCGCCTGTTGTAGTCCGGGAGCATGTCGACGAAGTCGGCCGCCCTGCCCTCGGTCCACATGTCCAGGACCGCCATGTCCACCTGGCGGTTGATCTCGCTGCTCACGTCGTTGAGCAGCGACTCGGCGATCTCGTTGGGCGGGAAGGCGTGCGACAGGGAGCCGCTGGCGAGGAAGGCCACCTTCCGGTCGCTGCGCCGTACGGCGCGGAGCAGGGCCTCGCCGATCCGGCGGTTCTCCTCGATCGTGGAGTAGATGTTGCAGCCGATCGGCAGCACCCGGATGGCGGAGTCGCCGTTCATGAAGTGCATCGGCACGAGCGTGGCGTACTCCAGGCCCAGGTCCTTGTATGTGTGGACGCGCGCCTTCTGCCCTCCCGCGACGATCTCCTCGCGGACGAGCTCGGCCAGCTCGGGGTCGCCCGCGTAGTCGTACTCCAGGTCGTGGATGAAGTGCGGCAGCTCGTGGCTGACGTAGGAGGCGCGGTGCCTGTCCTTGCCGTTGAGGTGGAAGCCGATGCTGTTCATCCAGTGGGTGTCGGCCACCAGGAAGGTGTCGGCCCCGCGCTCGCGGGCCCGCCTGCCGATCTCCTCCAGCGCCGCCTCGGCCGGCTTCCGGATGCCGAAGTGCTTGCCCGGCTGGATCGACAGCCAGATCGACGGCACATGTGTGATCTTGGCCGCCATGACGAGCTCTCCCATCACGCCCCTCCCAGGTGCGCCCAGACGCCCTTGACCTCCGTGTAGGCGTCGATGGCGTACGGTCCCATCTCCCGGCCCCAGCCGCTGGCCTTGAAGCCGCCCCAGGTGGTCGCGGCGTCCGGGACATGGATCATGTTGATGAACACGGCTCCGGCCCTGACCTTCGCCGCCAGACGATGGGCGGTGGACAGGTCGCGGGTCCAGATGGAGGCGGCCAGGCCGTACGCCGAGTCGTTGGCACGATCCACGAGCTCATCGGGGTCGTCATAGGCGAGCACCGGGATGACCGGGCCGAACACCTCCTCCCGGGCGATCGCCATCTCGTCGGTGACCCCGGCGAAGACGGTCGGCTCGTAGAAGAACCCGCCGGCCGGCGGCCCCTCCGCCCGGCGCCCGCCGGTCACGAGCTCGGCGCCCTCCCGCTGGGCGCCGCGCACGTAGGAGTCGACCCTGGTCAGGTGCTCCTCGCTGACCAGCGGTCCGAGCTGCGAGGCGGGGTCCAGGCCCGGCCCGACGGTCAGCGCGGCGGCCGCGGCGGCCATCTTCTCGGTGAACTCCCCGGCCCGCTTGCGGTCCACGTAGAAGCGGGCGTAGGCGGCGCAGACCTGGCCGCTGTTGAACAGCGCCCCCTGCACGTTGCCCGCCACGGCGGCGTCGATGTCGGCGTCGGCGGCGATGATGCTCGGCGTCTTGCCGCCCAGTTCGAGGGTGAGGCGCTTGAGGTTGCCCGCGCTGGCGTGCACGAGCCTGCGGCCGACCTCGGTGGACCCGGTGAAGGAGACCTTGTCCACGCCGGAGTGCTCGGCGAGGGCGGCGCCGGTGGCCGGGCCGCCGGTCAGCAGGTTCACCACGCCGGGCGGGAAACCCACCCGCTCCATCAGCTCCACGAGCATGACGGTGGTCAGCGGGGTCTGCTCAGCGGGCTTGATGATCACGGTGTTGCCGCAGGCCAGGGCCGGTGCGAGCTTCCAGGCGGCCAGCATCAGCGGGAAGTTCCACGGCGTGATCAGCGCGCAGACGCCCACCGGCTCGCGCCGCGTGTAGTGGAGGGTGTCGGGGAAGGAGACCGGCAGCACCGATCCCTCGATCTTGGTGCACCATCCGGCGAAGTAGCGGAAGTGCTCCGCGGTGCCGGGGACCGTGACGCTCCGGGCCACCGCCAGCGGCTGCCCGTTGTCGCGCGTCTCCAGCTCGGCGAGCTCGTCGGCGTACTCCTCGACGAGGTCGGCCACCCGCCACAGCAGCCGGGCCCGGGCGGCGGCGGCCATCCCGGCCCAGGCGGGGGCGGCGAGCGCGGAGCGGGCCGCGGCGACCGCCCGGTCGACGTCGGCGGCGCCGGCCTCGGCGCACTCCTCGAACACCGAGCCGTCGGCCGGATTCAGGGTCGTGAAGGTGGCGCCCCCCTCCGCGGGACCCCACTCCCCTCCGATGAACAGGTCGGTCATCTTTCGGTCTCCTCGGTCAGCTCGGCCTCTCACGTTCCCAGCGGGCCCCCGAATCCGGGCACCTCCAAATCATGTAGGAATTCAAATATCTTTGTCTATAGCCCCACTTGGCCAGATCGGCTATCGTCCAGGATGTCGTATATGATTTGAAGGGAGCCAGCGTGGAGCATCCGCTCGGCCTGTCACCGGGAAAGATCATCGCGGTCCATCTCAACTACCGCAGCCGCGCGGCCGAGCGTGGACGCACCCCGGCCGTCCCCTCCTACTTCCTCAAACCGGCCTCGTCCCTGTCCTGGTCGGGACGGCCGGTGGTACGGCCCGCCGGATGCGAGCTGCTGGCCTTCGAGGGCGAGATCGCGATCATCATCGGTGCCCGCGCGCACCGCGTCCCCCGTCACCGCGCGCTCGGCCACGTGGCCGGTTACACCGCGGCCAACGACTTCGGCGTCTACGACTTCAAGCACGCCGACCTCGGCTCCAACCTCCGCGCCAAGGGGCAGGACGGCTACACCCCGGTCGGCCCCGCGATCCTGGAGACGGCCGACCCCACGGGGCTGTGGCTGCGCACCTACGTCAACGGCGAGCTCGCCCAGGAGGCGTGCGCCGACGAGCTGCTGTTCGGCTTCGACCTGCTGATCGCCGACCTGTCGCGGCTGATGACCCTGGAGCCCGGAGACATCATCCTTGCCGGGACCCCGGCCGGGTCCACGGTCGTGCGGCCGGGCGACGTGGTGGAGGTGGAACTGGAGGGCGCCGGACGGCTCCGCAACCAGGTCGTCGCCGACAGCCGCGACCTCGGCGACTTCGGCGTGCAGCCCCGGGTGACCGACGAGGTCCGCGCCGCCGCCTACGGCTCCGCCCCGATCCCCCGCCCCGCCCCGCCCGTACTGGACGGGCCGGCCGCACTGGACAGGCCGACCATGACGGCCCTGCGGTCGGTCTCGACGGCCACGCTCTCCTCGCAGCTGCGCAAGCGCGGGATCGACCACCACTTCATCGAGGGCGTCCGCCCGGCGCGGCCCGACCTCCGGATGGTCGGGGTGGCCCGGACGCTGCGCTACCTCCCCCTCCGCGAGGACGTCTTCGACGAGATCGGCGGCGGGATGAACGCGCAGAAGCGCACCGTCGAGGAGATCCGGCCCGGCGAGGTCCTGGTGATCGAGGCGCGGGGCGAGCGCGGGGCGGGCACCCTGGGCGACATCCTCGCGCTGCGCGCCCTGCGCCGGGGCGCGGCCGGGGTCGTCACCGACGGCGGGCTGCGCGACAGTCCGTCCTTCGCCGGTCTGGACCTGCCCGCCTACTACGCGGTGGCGCACGCGGCCGTGCTCGGGCGCAGGCACGTCCCGATGGACTCCCAGGTCCCGGTGGCCTGCGGAGGCGTGCTCGTCATGCCGGGCGACGTCCTGGTGGGCGACGCCGAGGGCGTGGTCGTCATCCCGCCGCGCCTGGCCGCCGAGGTCGCCCGCGACGCGGCCCGGCAGGAGGCCGAGGAGCGCTTCATCTACCAGCGGGTCGACGAGGGGGCCTCGGTCGACGGCCTCTACCCGATGAACCGGACCTGGCGCGAGACCTACGAGGAGCAGGAGCGCGCGCGATGAGACCGGTCCCCGCGGCCGGCCTCCGCCCACCCGCCGCCCACGGCCTCCGCGCGACCCCCGCCCACGGTCCCCGTACGGCCTCCACGGACGAGCCCGCCATGGACGAGCAGGCCGCGGACGAGCCCGCCGTGGACGAGCCCGCCGTGGACGAGCCCGCCGTGGACAGACACGCCGTGAGCAGACACGCCGTGGACAAGCACGCCGGACCGCCGGCACCGGGACGGCGACCCGCCCGGGGCCGCGCGCCGCAGACCGTCGAGGCTCAGCCGAGCCCGCGCGCCAAGGAGTGATCACATGAGGTTCCGTTCGGACCCGGCGACCATACGCGGGTCCATAGCCCCGGTGGTGACCCCGTTCACCGCCCGGGGAGAGCTGGATGTCGACTCGCTGCGGGCGCTGGTGCGCTGGCAGCTCGCCCAGGGGTCCCACGGCGTCTCCACCGGTGGCTCCACCGGCGAGCCCGGGGCGCAGAGCGTCGAGGAGCGGATCGCGGCGATGGCCGCGGTGGCCGAGGAGACGGCCGACCGGGTGCCGTTCCTGCCGGGCACCGGATCGGCCAAGCTCGACGAGACGCTCCGGCTGACCGCCGAGGCCGAGCGGCTGGGCGCCGACGCCGCGCTCGTCATCACCCCCTACTACGCCAGGCCGACGCAGGAGGCGCTCCACCGCTGGTACTCCACGGTGGCCGCGGAGTTCCCCGCCCTGCCGATCGTCATCTACAACGTGCCGTCACGGACCGCGGTGGACATCGCCCCCGAGACGGTCGCCCGGCTCCGGCGCGACCACGACAACATCGTGGGCATCAAGGAGACCACCAAGGACTTCGAGCACTTCTCCCAGGTCCTGCACAAGTGCGGGCGCGACTTCCTGATGTGGTCGGGCATCGAGCTGCTCTGCCTGCCGCTGCTGGCGATCGGCGGTGTGGGCTTCGTGAGCGCGGCGGCCAACCTGGCGCCCGCGACCGTGGCGAGGATGTACACCGCCTACGTCGAGGGCGACCACCGGACCGCCCTGGACCTGCACTACTCACTGCACCCCCTGGTCGAGCTGCTGTTCGTGGAGACGAACCCCGCCCCGGCCAAGTGGGTCCTGGAACGACGCGGGCTGATCGCCTCCGGTCACGTCCGCCCGCCGCTGATCCCGCCGACCGCGGCGGGGGTCGAGCGGATCAACGAACTGCTGGCCCGGAGCGAGGGAGTGGCCTGATGAACCTGGAGCACTACATCGGCGGGAGTCACGTCCCGAGCGTCTCGGGCGCGACCTTCACCGCGCTGGAGCCCGCCACCAACGAGCCCTATCTGACGGTCGCCGCGGGCGGCCCCGAGGACATCGCGGCCGCGGTGGCCGCGGCGCGCAAGGCGTTCACCGACGGCCCCTGGCCGAAGATGACCGGCGAGCAGCGGGCCGCGGTCCTGCGGCGGATCGCCGCGGCGATCGAGTCCCGGGACGACCGCATCGCCGCGCTGGAGTGCCGGGACACCGGCCTGCCGATCACCCAGGCGCGCGGCCAGGCCCACCGGGCCGCCCACAACTTCCGCTTCTTCGCCGACGTGATCACCACTCTGGGCGAGGACGTCTACCGGGTCGCCTCGGCCCAGCTCAACTATGTGCTGCGCAAGCCTGTCGGGGTGGCCGGACTGATCACTCCTTGGAACACCCCGTTCATGTTGGAGACCTGGAAGCTGGCGCCCGCGCTCGCGGCCGGCTGCCCGGTCGTCCTGAAGCCCGCCGAGTGGTCGCCACTCTCCGCCGGCCTGCTGCCGGAGATCATGGAGGAGGCGGGGCTGCCCGCCGGGGTCTTCAACCTTGTGCACGGCATCGGCGAGGAGGCGGGCGCGGCGCTCGTCGAGCACCCCGACGTGCCGGTGATCTCCTTCACCGGGGAGACCGGCACCGGGCGGACCATCATGCGCACCGCCGCGGCCAATTTGAAGACCCTGTCGATGGAGCTGGGCGGCAAGTCCCCCTTGATCGTGTTCGACGACGCGGACCTGGACCGGGCGCTGGACGCCGCGGTCTTCGGGGTCTTCTCGCTCAACGGCGAGCGCTGCACGGCCAGCTCGCGTGTCCTGGTCCAGGACACGGTCTACGAGGCGTTCGTGGAGCGGCTGGCCGAGCGTGCCTCCCGGGTGCGGGTGGGCTCCCCCGACGATCCGGCCACCGAGCTGGGCGCGCTGATCCACCCCGAGCACTACGAGCGGGTCACGGACTACGTCCGGATCGGCGTCGAGGAGGGCGCCCGCCTGGTCGCCGGCGGGTCTCGGCCCTCGGACCTGCCGGCCGGCAACTTCCTGTCGGCGACCGTGTTCGCGGACGTGACCCCCAACATGCGGATCTTCCAGGAGGAGATCTTCGGCCCGGTCGTCTGCGTCACGCCGTTCTCCACGGAGGCCGAGGCGCTGGAGCTGGCCAACGCCACCCGCTACGGGCTGGCCGCCTACCTGTGGACGAACGACCTGCGCCGGACGCACCGGCTGGCCCAGACGGTCGAGGCGGGCATGCTCTGGGTCAACTCCCAGAACGTCCGCGACCTGCGCACGCCCTTCGGCGGCGTCAAGGCCAGCGGGCTGGGCCGGGAGGGCGGCCGGCACAGCATCGACGTCTACACCGAGTCGCACATCGTCCACCTGGCCACCGCGGACCTGCCGATCCCCCGGTTCGGCGCGGCCTGAGCCGGGTGCGGCACGGCCGTACGGCGGGGCGGCACGGCGGGGCGGCACGGCCGTACGGCGGCGCCGCGGTCCGGGGGCCGGGCTCCGGGGGCCGGGAGTCAGGGGCTCCGGGGCGGCCGGAACACCCCGGCGCGGGCGGCGGCCAGGGCCGCGGCGGCGGCGCGGTCGGCGACGGCCTCGTCCACCGGCTCGCCGCTGACGAACAGCCGGTAGTACAGCGGCGCGACGGCGGTGCGGACCAGGTCGGCGGCGTCGATGCCCCCGGGCAGCTCGCCGCGCTCGACCGCCCGGGTGACGATGACCGCCGACTGCTCGTGGCGGGCGGCGAAGAACGCGCGCAGCGCCCCGGCCACTACCTGGTTGCGCGCGGAGGCCGTGATGAACGCGGTGGAGACCGGCCCCGTCTCGGGATCGGCGAACCCGGTCAGCACCAGGCGGGCGAGCTCCCGCAGGTCCCCTTCGATCGTGCCGGTGTCGGGGACCGGCCACGGCTCCCCGCCCGCCAGGTCGAGGGCATCGGCGGCGAGCCCCTCCACGCTGCCCCAGCGCCGGTAGACCGTGGTCTTGTGCACGCCGGCGCGCAGGGCGACGCCCTCCACGGTCAGCCCCTCGTATCCCTTCTCCGCCAGCTCGGCGAGGGTGGCTCCGCGCACGGCCTCGCGCACCCGCGCGGTGCGCCCGCCGGGCCGTACGTTCCCGGCCGAGGTCATGGCCACCTCCAGTTGCGTTGGTTCGGGGACATCGGGCATACTCCAGCTTAATACAACTTAGTAGCATTAAGAATGAGATGAGGGAGCGCAGCAGTCATGGGCCTGCCACCGAGCACCGCGACGACCTGTTCACACCATGTTTCGGAGGCCCGTTCTGTCCACCCAGCTCACCCTTCGGGGAGTTTCCAAGGCGTACGGCGAGCAGCCGGTTCTTGACCACGTCTCCTTCACCGTCAGGCCCGGCGAGCGCGTCGGGATCGTCGGGGAGAACGGTTCGGGCAAGTCCACCCTGCTGCGGCTGATCGCCGGCGTCGAGAAGGCCGACGACGGCGAGGTCACCGTCTCCGCCGACGGCGGGGTCGGGCACCTCGGCCAGACCCTCGCCCTGCCCGCCGGCCAGACCGTCCGGCACGCCGTCGACGCCGCCCTCACGGAGTTGCGCGCCATGGAGCGGCGGATGCGCGCCCTGGAGGACGACCTCACCGAGGACCGGCTCGCCGAGTACGGCGAGCTGCTGAGCGCCTATGAGGCGCGTGGCGGCTACGAGGCGGACGCCCGCGTGGACAAGGCGCTGCACGGCCTCGGGCTCGGCCACATCGGCCGCGACCGCCCGCTGGGCAGCCTGTCCGGCGGCGAGCAGGCCCGGCTCGGCCTGGCCTGCCTGCTGGCGGCCTCCCCCGAGATCCTGCTGCTCGACGAGCCGACCAACCACCTCGACGGGGCCTCGACGGCCTGGCTGGAGGAGCGGCTGCGGGCGCACCGGGGCACGGTGGTCGCGGTGTCGCACGACCGGTTCTTCCTCGACCGGGTGGCCACCTCGATCCTGGAGGTCGAAGGCGGCGGGATCACCCGGTTCGGCGGCGGTTACCGCGGGTTCCTGGCCGAGCAGGCCGCGGCCCGGCGGCGCTGGGAGCAGGCCTACGCCGACTGGTGCGAGGAGATCAAGGAGGTGGAGACCTTCGCGGCGACCACCGCGCACCGCGTCGCGCACGGCCGGGCCATGAAGGACGGCAACAAGATGGCCTACGACCGCGCCGGGGGCCGGGTGCAGAGCTCGGTCGCCGGCCGGGTCCGCCAGGCCCAGGAACGCCTGCGCCGGCTCCGGGACAGCCCGGTGCCCCAGCCGCCGGAGCCCCTGCGCTTCACGGGCCTGTTCCGGCGCGGCACGACCGCCGGACCGGTCGCCGAGCTGCGGGCCGTACGGGTGGGAGCGCGGCTGGCCGTCGAGTCCTTCGACGTCGGGCCGGGGCAGCGGCTGCTGGTCCACGGCGCCAACGGCGCGGGGAAGTCCACCTTCCTGCGCGTCCTCGCCGGCGACCTCCGTCCCGACGGCGGCACCGTACGGCACCGCGGGCGGATCGGCTACCTGCCGCAGGAGTCGTCCCTGCCGCGCCCGGAGCGGAGCGTCCTGGCCGCGTTCGCCGAGGGCCGGCCGGGCTGTCCCGAGGAGCACCGCGCGCGGCTGCTGTCGATGGGCCTGTTCCGGCCCGAGGACCTCCGGACGCCGGCCGGGGCGCTGTCGGTCGGCCAGCGGCGGCGGCTCGCCCTGGCCAGGCTGCTGACCACCGAGGCCGACCTGCTGCTGCTCGACGAGCCGACCAACCATCTCTCGCTCACCCTGGTGGAGGAGCTGGAGGAGGCCCTAGCCGGCTACCGGGGAGCCCTCGTCGTCGTCTCCCACGACCGGGCGCTGCGCGGCCGCTTCACCGGCACCGAGATCGAGATGCGCGACGGCCGCCTGCTCTGACGCGCACCGGCCCCACCGTCCGGCCCGGCGGGATCCCCCCGGGCGGCCCCGGCCTCCAGCGCCGGGACGAAGACCAGAAGACGAAGGAGAACCCCATGTCACGCAGCTCGACCTTCTCCGTCGAGGAGCTCCAGGTGTCCGGCCGGGACGCCGGGCCGTACGGGATCACCGCCGGGCCGGACGGAGCCCTGTGGTTCACGATGGTCCATCACGGCCGGATCGGCCGGATGACCCCCGGCGGGGAGCTCACCTCCCACCAGCTCGACCCGGCCTCGTGCGGGCCGACGGTCATCGCCTCCGGCCCCGACGGCGCCCTGTGGTTCACCGAGTACCGGAGCCACCGGATCGGCCGGATCACCACCGACGGGCGGATCGGCTCGTACCCGCTGCCGTCGCCGGACGCCGGGCCGTTCGGGATCGCGGCGGGGACCGACGGCGCGATGTGGTTCACCGAGACCAACGCCGGCCGAATCGGCCGGATCACCACCGATGGGGCGGTCACGGAGTTCCCGCTCCCGGTCCCCGGGGCGTTCCCGTCCGCGATCGCGGCCGGAGCCGACGGCGCGATGTGGTTCACGATGAACCAGGCGGACGCGATCGGCCGGATCGGCATGGACGGCGGCGTCACGGTCCACCCGCTGCCGACCGCCGGCGCCGCCCCCGTGGGCATCGCCGCCGGAGCCGGCGGCACGATGTGGTTCGTCGAGATCGGCGCCGGCCAGATCGGGCGGATCGGGCCGGACGGGCGGATCGACGAGTTCCCGCTCCCCGACCGCGGGGCGCGCCCCCACGCCGTCACCGTCGACCGGCACGGCGACTGCTGGTTCACCGAGTGGGGCGCCAACCGCATCGGGCGGATCACCGCCGACGGCCGGATCGACGGCTACGACCTGCCGACCCCGGCGTCGGAGCCGCACGGCATCGCGGTCGGGCCGGACGGGGCCGTGTGGGCGGCGCTGGAGATCGGCGCGCTCGCCCGGCTCACCGTCTCCGTCACGGACTGAGGCGCGTTCCCCACCGGGCCGAGGCGCCGTCGGCCCCGGACCGGCGCGCCCCCGGCCTCAGCCCCGCCAGCGCCGCCGCCCCCGCGACGGCGAGCGCCGCGGCGCTCGCCGCCAGGAGAGCCCCGGAGGTCACGGTGAGGTCGGCCGGCGCGAGCCCCCGGGCGGCTTGGAGCACGCTCACCGCGACGAGCCCGCCGTACCCGGCCGTGGCCAGGGCGACCAGCCGGGTCCGGACCTGTTCCGTCCAGACGGTCCGCGCCAGCAGCGCGGCGAGCACGGGCAGCACCTGAAGGGCGTGCAGGGTGACCGCGTGCGGCACCTTGAGCTGTCCCGCCGCGCCGAAGACGGACAGGTCGGTCGCCTGGGGCGGCAGCCCGATGGCCCTTCCGTTGGCGATCAGCGCCGCGCCGGACAGCAGGCTGAGCAGCAGGACGGCCAGGCCCGCGCGGATCGCCAGGCGCATGCTCGGCGGCGCGTCCAGGCCGCGGAAGGCGAGGACGGCGATGACGAGGATCGGCGGGATCAGGCCCACGATCGCGAATCCGGCGAGGGCGGCGGAGACCGCCGTGTCGGCCGGGGTGGTGAAGTTCAGGTGGGAGGGCACGCCGCGCCAGCGCTGGAGGGAGATCAGCGCGACCTCGGCGAAGCTGGCCGCGGCGAGCACGCCGAGCAGCGCCCCGGCCCTGCGGGGGACGGGCCGGAGTCTGCCGGTGACCCAGACCAGCGCGGCCAGCGTCACCCCGAAGGAGAACCCGAACAGGATCGGCTTGCGCCACGAGACAGGCCCCGTCCAGCCGCCGCCGTCGACGGCGTAGACGGCCAGATGGACGGCGCTGCCGGCGAGCAGCAGCGCCGCGACGGCGTAACCGGACCGTTGATGAGCACGCATGGCTCCAAGCCTCCGGCACGGACGCCGGCCGGCCATCCTCCGCCGGAAGGCCGTCGGCCTACACCGGGCGGAGTAGCGGCGGGGCGGAGCGGCCGGGGACCGGCGCTTCTGGAGTCGGGGCCCACTGCCGGGGTATGGACACCGGATGAGCATTCAAGACGAACTCCACCAGGTCGAAGAGGAGATAGCGAGGCTGCGCGCCGAGGCCGCCGAGCTGCGCAGACAGGTCGGCGAGATCGGTCCGACGGACGCCGCCGAGCGGTCGGCGATGATCAACATGGCCGACGAGCAGGAGGGCCTGGCCGACGAGTTGGAGGGCCGGCGCGAGGGTCTGCTGAAACAGGCCGGCGGCACAGCCACGTAGACCCGGCTGGAGGGCCGGGGCCGCGCCCCCACGGGTCCGGGCCGCGTACCCGGGCCCGTCCCGCCGCCAGTCCGAGGTGAGACGGCGGCCCGCTTTTTACGACATTCGGTTACACACAACACCAAGGGGTAACGATAGGAACGAACCATCATCAGGGGGGATAAAATGATCAGCATGCTTCACAAGATGGGCGTCCGGTCGGGCATGATGTACACGGCCGGCCTCGCGTCGATCGGCCTGTCCTTCGCGACGTGGCTGACCTCCAGGGAAGTCGAGAGTGCCGGCCTGGACCGGGCGGACCGGTGGGGGATCTTCATCGGCCAGTGGGCACCGACCTTCTTCGCGCTGGGCATCGCGCTGCGGATCGAGGAGACGCACGCCACCGACACCCGGGCGATGGGCGGGGAGACGCTCGAGGAGACCTACGGCGAGACCAGGATGCCCTCGCGCGCCGGGGTCTAGCCGGCGGGCAGGTGGCCCAGGGGCCGGCCGGGAGGCGGATGCCCGGGGGCCGGCCGGGAAGCAGGCAGGTGAGTGCGGGCCGCGTTCCGGGGGGACGCGGCCCGCCCGCGTGCCGGGCGACGGCACACGCCTCCGACCGGACCGGCTCCCGGCCGGCCGGTCTCACGGGCGCCTGACGATCGCAGGATGCCGCGGATCGTCGACGCGGACGACGACGTCGGCGACACCGCCCGGCCCGACCTCCCGCTCGTAGCGCGCGTAGGCGGGCAGCGTCCACCGCCACTCCGGGGCGGTCCGCCGGGCGAGCGCGCCCGGTGAGAGCCACAGGTGCACGGCCAGGTCGAACGGCAGCCCCCGGCCCAGCAGCAGGGCCCCGTCCAGCAGGAGCACCCCGCCCCGCGGCACGGTGACGTAGGAGGCGCGGGTGGCCCGGTCGGCGGCGCTGTCCCAGAGCGTGGGCAGGACCTTCCCCGAGCGGCCGGGATCGAGCGGGCCGAGCACCTCTCGGATCAGGGCTCCGTGGTCGAGCCAGTCGCCGTAGAAGGCGTCCGGGTCGGTCCGGCCGTACTCCAGGCGCAGCGAGGCCGGGCGCAGGAAGTCGCCGGAGGACACCCGGAGGACCTCGCGACCACGGAGGCGGAGCGGATCCACCAGCGCGTCCCCGAGCCACTCGGGCCGCGCCGCCGGAGCACCGTCGAGCGCCACCCGCACCCACGAGTCCGGAGGGGCCGAGGCGATCCGGTCGGCGAGCTCCTCGACCAGCAGCGGCGGCGAGATAGGCCGTATGTCCATACGGACATCCTTCACCGGAGCGCGGGTCGACCGCGCGGGCTCCCCGGGCCTCCGGTGCGTCCGGGGACGGCACGGCACCGCCACGATCCAGTCAAAGTCAGTCGTTATCCACCCCAAAAGTTCGCACACCGTGTTGTCGTCTTGTCACTGGCGGTAACGATCCATGTGGATCGTACCGGCTTGACCGTGACTGGGCACCGGCCTCCCGATCGTGCCCGTCCGGGAGGACGCGCGCTCGGGGAGCAGACGTGACCTTCGCGTCTCGTCGTCACCACGATCACGGCAGGCCACCCATGGAGACAGTGCGTCAGGAGAACTTCGATGATCAAACGCGGTAAACCCACCAAGAACGGCCAGGTCAAGCTCACCTTCACCGTGCCGGCCGACCAGCCCCTGGGCGGGATCTCGCTGGTCGGGGACTTCAACGACTGGGACCCCTACGCCCACCCGATGCAGCGCAAGGACAACGGCACCTACCAGGTGAGCCTCACCGTCCCGTCGCAGCAGCCCATCCGCTTCCGCTACCTCGCCGACGGCGGAGTGTGGTTCGACGACGCCGACGCCGACCACCACGACGAGCACGGCGGACGCCTGCACCCGGCGGGTGGAAACCTCGCGACGCCCATCATGTAGGACACGGCGGCACGACCGCTCGCGGCCCCGCGGGCCGCGTCACAGGAAGGAGTCCCGCCGTCGCCACGAGCGCCATCCGCTGGGGCGGCCTCCCCCCGCCTGTCCCGCCCCGGCCCGGCCCTCCGCCCGGCGGGCCCCGCGATCCTGTACGGGCCCCGGCGGAGAGCCGCCGGGCCGATCCCCGGTCTCCGGTCACCGGCCGTCACCGGCGGTGCCGAGACCGTTCACCACGAGGGCGAGCACGGCGCCGTAGACCGCGTGGCCGGCGGCCATGACCGCCGGGCGCCCCGGCCTGTCACCGGAGATCGGCGGCAGAATGCCCAGGCGCGGCACCCAGCCCTGGTAGCTGACGAGCCAGATGGCCAGCCCGTAGGCGACGCCGAGGGCGACCGGCGGGCGCCGCCGCCCGCAGGTCAGGGCGTACAGGGCGCCGCAGGCCGCGCCGAAGCCGAAGTGGGTGATCGCGCCCAGCGCCCCCTCACCCCGCTTGGGCCGGTGCCTGTGGCCGGGCAGGAAGGCGCGGGCGATCCGTTTGGGCGGCTGGTCCGGCATCAGGCCGGCCCGGTCTCCGGCGAGCATCACCGCGCTCATCACCGCGGTGGCGAGCACGCCGCCGGCGGCTCCGTTCACGAGGTCACGCGTCACGATCTCACCTCCTGTACGGATTTCCGTACCCGGTTACCGGAAGATATGCGCAGCGGGCGCCGCCTACCGGGCGTCGCCGAGCGCACCGAGGGTGTCGCGGGCGAGCTGCAGCTCCTCGCGCGGCCGCACCACCAGCACGGGCACCACGGCCCCCCGCGCGCTCACCGCCCCGTCGGCGTCCAGGTCGGCCCGGACGGGCGGCTCGACGCCGAGGAGCCCGAGCCTGCGGCAGACGGCCTCGCGGACCTCCGGCTGGTCCCAGCCGATCTCCCCGGTGAACACCAGCGCGTCGAGCCGGCCCAGGCTCGTCGCGGCGGCGGCGATCTCGCGGGCCACCCGGTGGGCGAACACCTCCAGGGCCAGGGCGGAGGCGTGGTCCCCGGCGTTCACCAGGTCTCTCGTGTCACCGGACCTGCCGTCCGAGAGCCCGAGCAGCCCGGAGCGGTGTTCCAGCCCCTCACGCAGCTCTTCGAGGGAGAGCCGGGAGCCCGACAGCAGCCACAGCAGCATGCCGGGATCGACGCTGCCCGACCGCTTGCTCATCGGGACGCCCTCAAGCGGCGTGAACCCCATGGAGGTGTCCACGCTGCGGCCCTGCCGGACCGCGCACACCGAGGAGCCCCCGCCGAGATGGGTGAGCACCAGGTGCAAGGTCTCGGCGGGCCGCCCCAGCAGCCGCGACGCCCGGCCCAGGGTCCAGGCGTAGGACAGCCCGTGGAAGCCGTAGCGCCGCAGGCCGTACCGGCTCCTCCACTCCGGCGGCAGCGGGTAGGTGGCGGCCGGCTCGGGCAGGTCGGCGTGGAAGGCGGTGTCCGGGCAGAGCACGTGCGGGATCCCCGGCAGCCGCCGCCGGCAGATCTCGACGAGCGCGAGCGCGGGCGGCACGTGCAGCGGGGCGAGGTCGGCGCACTCGCGCACCGCGGCCAGGACCTCGTCGTCGACGACCGCCGGGCGTCGTACGGCGTCGCCGCCGTGCACGAGGCGGTGTCCGGCCGCCACGGGCCCGTGCTCGGGCGCGGCGTCGAGGAAGTCCGACAGCGTCCGTTCGGCCTCGGCCGGGTCGGGGCTCTTCTCGCTGTGCGAGGTGCGCAGGACCCGGCCGTTCTGGACGAGGTGGAGCTGGAGGCTCGACGACCCCGCGTTGACGGTGAGCACCGCCGGATCGGTGGTTCCCATGGTCTCCCGGTGCCCCCGGTGACATGGGGCAAACGGCCCGCCCGGCCCGGGATCCCCGGCGGCCCGCCGGCCTCCCGGCCGGCGCGGGGCTCCGGCCGTCCCGGATTGAACTATATAAGTTCTCGCTCATACAATGGCGCCATGCACGCGTTCGACGTTCTCGGCGATCCGGTGCGGCGCCGGATCCTGGAGCTGCTCGCCGACGGCGAGCTGTCGGCCGGCGAGATCGGCGCCGTCGTGCAGGAGGAGTTCGGGATCTCCCAGCCGGGGGTCTCGCAGCACCTGCGCGTGCTGCGCGACAACGGGTTCGCGACCGTCCGCGCCCAGGGCACCCGGCGCCTGTACGCCGTCGACCCCGCCCCCTTGCGGGAGGTCGACCTCTGGCTGGAGCGCTACCGCCGGTTCTGGGAGCGGAGCCTGGACGCCCTCGGCACCGAGCTCGCCCGGGGAAGGCGCGAGCGCCGGACGCGGAGCGCCGCGGAGGCGGGCCCCCCGGACGGCACACCCAGGACGGAGGACAGGGAAGACACATGACCGACGTCGCCGGCTTCCGCAACGGGACCCACCGCGAGATCGGCGGCCGCCGGATCCTGGCGGGCGAGGCCCGCACCGCGGTGACACGGCGCAGCTACGACGCGCCGATCGAGGACGTCCGGGACGCCCGCACCGATCCGGACCGGCTGATCCGGGCCGCGTCCCCCTGACCCCGGCGTTCACGCCGACCCGTTGAACTGTCCTGAGCCACGGGCGTACGGTGGTGATAGTGGTTTCCGTCTTTGCACGGCTCCCCACAAGGGCGCTGTCTCCAACAGCCGTAGACAGCGGGGCAACATGACTCGACTTTCCGTCACGGTGAGCGATCATCCACATTTCTCCGTGGTCTCGCTCGCCGGTGATCTAGACAAATTATCGGCCCCACAGCTTGAGGAGGCACTCGCGGGACTGCTGACGCGAGGACACGTCCGGATCATCATCGACACGGCGGACCTGGGTTTCTGCGACTCCACAGGGGTCTGGGCGCTGCTGACGAGCATGCGTCGCACCTACGAGCAGAACGGCTGGCTCCGGCTGGCCGGCGTCCACGGATTCCTGGCCCGCCTCCTGGAGCTGACCCGGCTGGGCGAGGCGTTCCCCATCGACCCGGATGTGAGCGAGTCCCTGCGGCGGGCCTCCGAGGGGAGCCTGTCGGCCTTCCGGTGAGCACCGGCGGGCCCCGCCTCCCCGGAGATCCGCCGAGGCGGCACGGCGCCCCGCCGCCCGGCGGGGGTGGCGCCGGCCGCCCGCGCCGCCCCCGCCGGCGCGTCCTCCTCACGGTCCCGGCGCTCCGGCGTCACGCGGGCCGCAGGCCGTCCTCATCCTCCGTGCGGGTACGGCTGCGCACGATAGAGCACGGCGTTGATCCCGAGTGCCGCCGCGGCGTCGATGTTGTCGGCCCGGTCGTCGAGGAAGGTGACCTCGCCGGGGGCCGCGCCGAGCCCGTCGAGGACTTTTTCGAAGATGGCGGCGTCGGGCTTGGCCAGGGCCAGGCGGCAGCTGTAGAAGCGGTGGGCGAACATCGTGGCCCAGGGGGCGTGGTCGATGGCCGCCGCCAGCGGCTCGGGGGCGTTGGACAGCAGCGCGAGCCGGTGGCGGCCGGTGAGCTCGCCGAGCATGTCGAGGCTGGCGGGGTTGAGGTGGGACCAGCTCGCGACGTCGGCCGCGTTGAGCTCGGCCACGACGGGGTCGGCGGCGGCCAGCTCCCGGCCGAGGACGTTCCCCCAGTAGAGGTGGGGGTCCTGGCCGCGGTCGTAGAGGTCCCGGTGACGCCAGTAGCGGTCGCGGAAGGCCTCGGGGTCCTGGCCCGCGACGGCGGCCATCGCCGCCACCTCCTCGGCCGGCTGCGCCAGGGAGATCACCTCGCCGTAGTCCAGCAGCATCCAGGTGGTCACGGATTCCTCCAGGTCGGTCCGGTGCGGGGCGGTCACGGTTTCTCCCAGGTCGGTCCGGTGCGAGCGGGCGGCGGGTGCGGGGTCCGGCGCCCCGGCCGTACCGAGCCTGGAGGGGCGGCGGCCACGCTCAGCCGTTCCGCAAACATTTCACGTTCATTCGAACATCTTCGATGTTCATCCGCAAGCGGGAGCCGCGTCGGATGCCCTCGCCAGGCTCAGCGCCTCCGGTCACGCCGCCGAGCGGCCAGCCACAACAGGACCATCGGGACCAGCGCGCCCACGGCCGCCCCGGTGAGCAGACCCAGGACGGTGTCGAGGCCACCCTCGGATCCGGCGAGCTCCTCTCCGGCGGAGCGCAGCAGCGACACCAGGGCCACCGCCGCCAGCACCAGCGTGGCGGCGACGAGGGCGTAGAACTTCGGGCTGAAGAAGAGGCTGCGTCCGGGAGCCTGAGGCGGCGCGGCCAGCTCGGCGGCCGGTCCCACGCTGGCGGCCTTGGGCCGCTTGAAATACTCGAAACGCACCCACGTGCCGCACGGCTCCCAGCCGTCGGGAGCGAGCAGGTCGAGCAGGCTCTGCCGGCGGCCGGGCGGGACCAGCTCTCTCCGGTATTCCCACTGCTGGGGGTGCTCGGGGTCGCGAGCGCTGACGAACAGGCCCTTCGCGTCGACCCTGTCGACCTCCCAGCCCTGCGCGCCGTACTCGTTGAGCATCTTGACGTCGTGGAACAGGTCGGCGGTCCAGCGCCAGGTGCGGGCGCCCGCGGCGGGCCCGGCGGGCGGGGCCGGGGTGACGGCCAGCTCCCGGGCCAGCTCGGCCACTGGGCCGAACTCCTCCTCGGGGTCGCCGCCGCTCTCGGCGAGGTAGCCGGCGAGGTCGTCGAGCGTGGCCCTGACCCGGTCGGCCGGTGTGCCCGCCTCGGCCAGCAGCACGGCGAGCTCGCCGAAGTAGCCGCCGCCCGCCTCCCCGGGACGGCCGCTCCCGGTGGCCTCGTCGGCATGGCCGCTCATCGGGGCTCCTCCCCCTGTGAACCCGCGGGCTGAAGCGCCTCGACGCGGCCCCTGGCCAGTACGGCGCGCACCGACTCGTCGAAGCCCAGCCAGAGCCCGCCCTGCTCGGCAAGCGTCTGCCTGCCCTGGTCGGTGAGCCGGTAGTAGCGGCGGCCGGGCCCGCGCTCGGTCACCCGGAACTCGGCGGTGACCAGCCCCGCCTCCTCCAACCGGTTGAGCACCGGATAGAGGGTGCCGCCCTTGATCTGACCGAGGCCCGACTCGGCGAGGTCTTTGGCGATCTCGTAGCCATAGTTCTCGCCGGCCGTCAGGCTGGCGAGCACCAGCAGGTCGAGCACGCCTTTGAGCCAGCTCGCTCGTCGATCGCTCGTCATGGTAGCGATCCTACCTAGACCGCATGCCCGACTAGCTCGCGTCGCGGCTGCGGGGTGAGCACCAGGCCGCGGAGGTCGATCAGCGCGTGCAGCAGGATCGGCAGGAGCAGGCTGTCGGTCCTCAGGTAGAGCGAGGTCAGGCCAAATCCGATCAGGGTGACCATGAGCATGCCGCGCCAGCCCTGGTAGAGGTGGCCGAGGACGAACACCGCCAGCGCGCCGAAGGCCGCGACCCCCTCGCTCAGGCCGAACGCGTGCGTGCCGACCGCGATGAGCAGGCCCCGGTAGACGATCTCCTCGGTGACGCCGGCGGTCACCGACAGGCCGGCGGCGTACCAGCGCTCGGCCGGGGTGTGCGGCAGCAGGTGGTGGAAGGCCTGCTGACCGGGGACGGGCCTGCCCTTGGCGGCCAGCCCCCTGAGGACGAGCACCCCGGCCGTGGCGGCGACCAGGAAGCCGGCGACCGTGCCGAGGGTGTCGTCCAGCGGCTCCTTGATCGCCAGGCCGACGCCCGCGGCGTCGAGACCCGGCTCCACGGCGACGATGAGCAGCGCCACGGCGGCCAGCGCCCACAGCTCGGCACTCCAGAGCGTGAACATCCGGCGGTAGGCCGTGGGGTCCTGGTCGCGGGTCCGGGCCAGCCTGTCGTAGGTGCGCTTGCCGAGCAGGGGACTGACGACGGCCAGATAGCCGATCAGGACGGCCGTCAGGACGAGCGACAAAGGGGTGAACGACACGGGGGACCTCCATCGGTGCTGTGCTACCTAGACGGTAGAACAAGCTAGTTAGGAATACAACCTAGATGGCGATCCCGTCGTCCTCGCGGGCATCCGGACCCGTGACGGCGCACGCTCCGGCGAGCGATCGGACCAAGCGTCGGACCGAGGGACGAGGCGGGCGCTGCGGATTCCCCTCACCGGCACTTGCATGGCTAACAGTGTTAGCCTAAAGTCATGGCTAACAAAGTTAGCCATGGAGGAACAAGTGCTCAAGAAGATCGTGCTCATCGCCGTCGCCCTGCTCGTCGCCGTCCCCGCGGGCCTGTACGCCTGGACGCTCGCGGCCCCCCACAAGATCCGCACCGAGATCGAGATCAACGCTTCACCGGAGCGGGTGTGGCAGGTGCTGACCGACTTCGGCTCCTATCCGCAGTGGAACCCGTTCATCGTGAGCGCGGAGGGACAGGCACGTGTCGGCGCGGTGCTCACCAACCAGCTCTCCGACCAGGGCGAGATCACCACTTTCAGCCCCACGGTCCTGGCCGCCACCCCCGGGCGGGAGCTGCGCTGGATCGGCCGGTTCGGGGTGCCGGGGATCGTGGACGGCGAGCACTACTTCCGCATCGAGGACCTCGGCGCCGGACGCAGCCGGCTGACGCAGGGCGAGACGTTCACCGGCGCGCTCGTGCCGCTGGCCGGCGGCGCCCTGGAGGTGGCCGACAACTTCGCGGCGATGAACACGGCGCTGAAGGCCCGCGCTGAGAAGATGCCCTGATGAGCACCCAGCCGGAACTGACCCCCCTCACCCCCCGGGCGGCGGAGATCGTCACGGTCGCCCGAGAGCTGCTGGAGGAGGAGGGACGCGACGCCCTCACCATGCGCGCCCTGGCCGACCGGCTCGGTATCCGGGCCCCGTCGCTCTACAAGCATCTGCCCGACAAGGCCGCCGTCGAGGCCGCGCTCATGGAGCGAGGGTTCGCCGAGATAGGGACGGCCCTCTACGCGGCGCTCCAGGCGGCCCTCGGCTCGGCGCCCCGGGGGGAGCCGGTCGACGCGGTGCTCCGCGCCTACCGGCGCACCGCCCTGGCCCATCCCAACCTCTACCGCCTGGCGACCTCGGGACCGCTCCCCCGGCAGCGGCTCGCCCCCGGCCTGGAGGAGTGGGCGGGCACCCCCTTCTTCCTGGCCGCCGGCGAGCCGTACCTGGCCCAGGCGCTGTGGTCCTTCGCCCACGGGATGGTGATCCTGGAGCTCGACGGCCGCTACCCCGACGGCTCCGACCTCGACCGGACCTGGGCGGAAGGGGCCCACGCCTTCACCTCGCGTCCGGCCCGATGAGCTCCGCCGGCGCGTCCTGCCACCGGATCATGCGGGGCCGTGGGACACTCCCTCCGGGACCGGAGTCACGTTCTGGCAGGCCAGGACGTATGCCACTGCTGATCCAGCGAGAAACGGGCATCGGGACCGGTCCCGTGGAACCTATGGTCTCCGGGGGGAACCGAGGATGTCTCGCGTCCGTATCACCATGGACAACGCCGCCCTGCGCGAGGTGGCCGCGCACACCGCCGCGGGCAGGGAGCCGCGTCTCGACGCCCGGACCACCCAGGTGGTGGTGCGGATCGGCGCCGGGCACGGCGGCAGGCCGGTCGAGGAGGTGGAGGAGGCCCTGCGGACGGCCCTGCTGCAGCTCCCCGGGGTCCAGCAGTTCGACGGAGCGCAGATCGGCAGGTGGGCCAGGCGCATCAGCCTGCGGCAGGATCCGCTGGCCGAGCCGTAGCCGGACCTCAGGCGCGCAGGACGGTGAGCCGGACGGTGGATCCGGCCGGACCGTGCAGGATCTCCACCTTGTCGCACAGCTGGCGCATCAGCCAGAGCCCGTAGCCGCGACGGGACCCGACCGGGGGCGCGGTCGTGCCGGCCTCGGCGTCGGTGAGCAGCCCCGCCCGGTCACTGATCTCCGCCACGATCCGGTCGGCGGCGCGCAGCAGGGTGACGGTGCCCGCGGTGCCGGCGTGGTCGAGCACGTTGTTGGCGGCCTCGCTGATGGCGAGGATGAAGTTCATCTCCCGCAGCTCGTCGAACGCCTCCGGCTCCAGGAACCGGCGGGCCAGCCGCCGGAGCCCGGCGAGATCGCCGACGATCGGGAAGGACACCTTCCGGACCCCGTCCACGGCCGCCCGCGCGGCATCCGGTGCGACCTGCGTGCCGTCCAGGGTCATGTGCACGCCGTCCGAGGCCGCCCGCGCGCCGTCCAGGGTCACCTGCGCGCCCTCCGCGGCGGCTCGGGGGCCCTCCTCCGCCGCCTGCGTGCCCTCCGGGGCCGCCCGTACGCCCTCCTGGGCCGCCTCAGCCACGAGATTCTTCGACAATCCGGACGACCTGGTCGAGGGCGGAGATCCGGAAGAGCGCCCGCAGGTGCTCGCTGACGTCGGCGAGGACCAGCTCGGTGCCCCGCCCCGCCGCTTCGGCGTGGGCGTCGAGCAGGGCGACGATCCCCGACGAGTCGCAGAACTGCACGTGTGTCATCTGGATCACCAGTCTGCCGGGCGGGTGGGCGAGACATTCCCCCACCGCGGTGGACAGCGCCTCCGCCGCGTCGCGATCGAGGTCGCCGACCGGGATGAGCAAGAACGAGCCGTCGGTATCCGCCCGCTTCTCCAGCCGAATGGCCATGTCCTCACCACAGGGTCAGTTGTGCACCAGGTATCGTCAGATTACCTGAAAAGCCAGGAGTGAGATGCGGCAGGAACCCCCCTTCGGTGGCGGAGAGATGGGCGAGCGGATCCGAGGGCACGACTGGGGGGCGACTCCCCTGGGGCCGATGGATCAGTGGCCGGCCCCCCTCAGAGGCGCCGTCGACATCGCACTCTCCTCCGGTATGCAGATCGTCCTGTTCTGGGGGCCGGAATACATCGCCCTCTACAACGACCCCTACATCCCCACCATCGGCGCCAAGCACCCGGCGGCCCTTGGCCGACCGGCCGTGGAGAACTGGGCGGAGACCTGGGACGTCCTGCGCCCGCTGCTCGACCGGGTGCGCGAGACGGGCGAACCCTTCTGGGCCCCGGACCACCCCTTCCGGCTGATCCGGCACGGCTTTCTCGAACAGACCTACTTCGACGTCTCCTACGGCCCGATACGGCTGGCCGACGGGTCCTCCGGCGGGGTGCTGTGCCTGGTCAGCGAGACGACCGGCCGGGTGCTGGGCGAGCGCAGGCTGCGCACGCTGAGCCAGGTCGGCGCGGCGACGAGCGGGATGGGCACGCGGCAGGAGGTGGCGCAGGCCGTCGTCTCCGCCCTCGCCGAGGCACGCGACGACGTGCCGTCGGCCCTGCTGTATCTCCCCGGCGACGACGGGGACCTGCGGCTCGCCGGGCCACACGGCGCGGCTCCGGCACGGATCGCCGCCGACGACGACCTGCTGCGCTCCGTGGCCGGCGGGGACGCCGTCACGGAGCTGCCCGGCGGGCGTTTCGGCTCCTGCGGCCCGGTGGTCGCGCTGCCCCTCACCTCGGGAGCCGACCTGCTGGGCGTGCTCGTGTGCGGGGTCAACCCGATGTTGCAACTGCGCGGGCCGTACCAGGAGTTCTTCGAGGTGCTCGCGGCGAGTGTGTCGCGGGCGCTGTCCGCCGCCGAGGCCCACGAGCGGGAGCGCGACCAGACGCGGGCGCTCACGGAGCTCGACAACGCCAAGTCCGCGTTCTTCGCCAACATCAGCCACGAGCTGCGCACCCCGCTGACCCTGATCCTCGGCCCCCTGCAGGAGCTGCTCGACGGCCCCTCCCTCGGCTCCGAGCAGCGGGTCGCCCTCCACGCGGCCCACCGCAACGCGATGCGGCTGCTCACGCTGGTCAACGACGTGCTCGACTTCACCAGCGTCGACTCCGGCTGGACCCGCGCCCGCTACCAGCCGACCGACCTGGCCGCGCAGACCGCCGAGCTGGCCGGGGTGTTCCGCTCGTCGATGGAGAGCGTCGGGCTGACCCTCCGCGTGGAGGGCGACCCGCCGCCGGAGCCGGTCCACCTCGACCGGCGCATGTGGGAGCGGATCGTCTTCAACCTGCTCTCCAACGCGTTGAAGCACACCTTCACCGGCGGCGTCACCGTCGCTGTCCGGGACGGCGAGGGCCATGCCGTGGTCACGGTCTCCGACACCGGCGTCGGCATACCCGGCCACGAGATGGTCAGCCTCTTCGAACGCTTCCACCGGGTCAGCGGGTCGCCGTCGCGCAGCCACGAGGGGACGGGCATCGGCCTGGCCCTCGTGCGCGAGCTGGTCACCCTCCACGGCGGCCGGATCGGGGCCGACAGCCGTGTCGGCGAGGGAACGACCTTCACGATCACCCTGCCGTACGGCTCGGCGCACCTGCCCCAGGACCAGCTCGTCGAGGCGAGCGCACCGTACGGACCGGCACCGGGCGAGACACCGTGGCTGCCGATCCCGGACGAGCCGCCGGTCCGTGGCCCGGCGGCCGGGACCGCGGCCCGGGGCACCGCGGGCGAGGCCGCAGCTCGGGGCACGGCGGGCCAGGGCGCGACGGGCTCCGGCGAGGCCACGGCCCGGGGTACGGCGGGCCAGGGCGCGACGGGCCAGGCCGCAGCTCGGGGCACGGCGGGCGAGACCGCGGACCCCGTCCCGGCGGCCGGGGCCGTGCCGGAGCCCGCCGCGGACCATCCCGCTCTGGAGCGGATCCTCGTCGCCGACGACAACGCCGACCTGCGCGACTATCTCGTCCGCCTGCTCAGCCCGCACTGGGTGGTGACGGCGGTCGCCGACGGCGCCGCCGCGCTGAACGCCGCCCGGGAGCAGCCTCCCGACCTGGTCATCGCCGATGTGATGATGCCCGGCATGGACGGGCTGGAGCTGGTGCGCAGGCTACGCGGCGACCCCGACACCCGGAGTGTGTCGATCATGCTGCTGTCGGCGCGGGCCGGCAAGGAGGAGTCCCTGACGGGGCTCACCGCGGGGGCCGACGAATACCTGGTGAAGCCGTTCTCCGCCCGGGAGCTGCTCACCCGGGTGCGCGGCGTGCTGCGGCTGGCCGCCATCCGGTCGCGGCACAACCGCCAGCTGCGCGAGCTGACCGAGGCCGCGCTCGCGATCAACGAGGCGCCGTCGGCGCGCGAGGTGCTGGCGCTCACCGAGAGATACGGCCGGCTGCTGGCCGACTCCCCGGCCGCGGAGGTGGCGCTCACCTCCGGCGGCGACCTCCGGATCGAGCCGCCGAGCGGCACCGCCTCCGGCGACGGCGCCGACGACACGGTGCTCCGGCAGCTCGCCCAGCTCACCGTCGCGCGTCTGGAGAACCTGGAGCAGCTTGAGCTGGAGCACCGGATCGCGACCACGCTGCAGCTCGCCCTGCTGCCCGAGGTCCCCGACATCACCGGCGTGGAGATCGTCGGCCGCTACCTGCCGGGCAACGACGAGGCCGGCGTCGGCGGCGACTGGTACGACGTCATCCGCGTCTCCGACGACGAGGTGGTGCTGGTGATCGGCGACATCGTCGGCAAGGGGGTGAAGGCCGCCGCCACCATGGGCCGGATGCGCAACGCGCTGCGGGCCTACGCCCTGGAGGATCCCGACCCCGGCCGGACCCTCAGCCGGCTCAACCGGATGACGGCCGGCCGCCACGACCGCATGCACGGAACCGTCCTGTGCGTACGGCTGTCGCTGCCGACCGGGCGCCTGCACTACTCCAGCGCGGGCCACCCACCCGTCCTGGTCTGCCGGGCGGACGGGGAGGCCGGCTATCTCGACGGCGCGACGGCCCCGCTGATCGGGGCCGTGCCGTCCGTGGTCTTCTCCACGGCCGAGGCCCGCCTGGACCGGGGCGACCGGCTGCTCCTCTACACCGACGGCATCGTCGAGAAGCGGTCGGCGGACATCTTCGCCGGCATGGCCAGGCTCCGCTCCGAGATGGCGAGGGCGGCCGGTCTCGGCCTCGACGCCCAGTTGGAGTCGCTGCTCAACCTGATCGACCGCGAGGACAACCGCGACGACGTGGCCCTGCTCGGCTTCGCCCTCGCCTGAGCGTTGCCGGGTCCGGTCCCGCGGCACGGTCCGGATCGGTCCCGCGGCACGGTCCGGATCAGTCCTGCGACATGATCCAGGTCAGTCCCGCGACACGATCCGGACGAACTCCTCGAAGGAGAGGCGCCCGTCGCCGTCGGCGTCGGCGTCACGGTTCAGCGACCCGATGGCCTCGGCGGGCAGGTCGGGGAAGTGCTCGCCGAACTCCTTCTCCGTGATGAAGCCGTCGCCGTCGCCGTCGATGGCGGCGAACGCCTGCCTCAGCTCCGTCAACCGCTCACCGGTGGGCTCTGCCGACATGCTGCTCCGCCTTCCTCGACGACCTGTGAACGCCCCGCGTCCGATCAGCCGACAACTTACGGGAGCCCCCGCCCACCCGGCCACTCCGGCCCCCGCCGGGCCCACCGGCCCCTTCCCGCCGACCCCTTCCGCAGGGCCTTACGCAGGGCCTTCCCGCGGCGGGCGGGCGCTCCGCCGCGCCGGAGCACCTACCCCGCGAGCCTAGACTTCCCACCATGATTCGTCCCGCGACACCGGATGACGTTCCGGCGATCATCGACATGATCCGTGAGCTGGCGGAGTACGAGCGGGCGCTCGACGAGGTCGAGACCACCGCGGAGCAGCTCCACGACGCGCTCTTCGGCCCCGCCCCCGCCGCGTTCTGCCACATCGCCACCGACGGAGAGCAGGCGGCGGGGTTCGCGCTCTGGTTCGTCACCTACTCCACCTGGCTGGGCAAGCACGGGATATACCTCGAAGACCTCTACGTCCGCCCCTCTCACCGGGGTCACGGGTACGGCAAGCAGCTGCTGGCCGAGCTCGCCCGCATCTGCGTGGAGCGCGGTTACGGCCGGTTCGAGTGGTCGGTTCTCGACTGGAACACCCCGAGCATCGCCTTCTACCGGGCACTGGGCGCGGAGCCGCTCGACGAATGGGACAAATACCGGCTCACGGGAGCGGCGCTCGAAAAACTCGCCGCGACGGAGAGACTGGGATAAGCCGGATGCGGGCGCGGGTCCGCACCGCCCACGGAGACGTCAAGGAGGCCAGCTCGACACCGGTCGGGCCGGCCTTTTCCGTTGTCGGGACATGTCCACTCCGTTGTCGGGACATGCCCGCCCGGTCCGCGGCGCGCGGCCGCCGCCGGCCGTGAATCTTTCATCCGCCCGCCCTCCCCCGTGCCCTTCCGAACTGCGCGGACGCCCTCCGCCGGGCCGGGGGGAGAGCGGGCCGTTTACACCTCGGGAACGGCGACCTAGAGTCCGTTTCGCGTGAGCGCCTCACCGCCATTGATCAGCAATCCGTCCTCCTCCGAAAGGGAGGGTAGTTCTGTGAGTAAATGGCGAAGTATCGCTGTCGCCAGTGCGGTCGCGTTCATGTCCGCGCTGCTCGCCGTCGTTCTCGTGCCCGTTCCGGCCTCGGCGCACGGAGCCATGATGGTGCCGGGCAGCCGCACCTACCTCTGCTGGCAGGACGGCCTGTCGACGACGGGTCAGATCATCCCCATCAACCCCGCCTGCGAGGCGGCGGTGGCCCAGAGCGGGGCCAACTCCCTCTACAACTGGTTCAGCCTGCTCCGCTCCGACGGTGCGGGGCGGACCCGGGGATTCATCCCCGACGGCCAGGTGTGCAGCGGCGGCAATCCCGGCTACAGCGGGTTCGACCTGCCGAACGCCGACTGGCCGGTGACCCACCTGACCTCCGGGGCCGGGATCCAGTTCAAATACAACAAGTGGGCCGCCCACCCCGGCTGGTTCTACCTGTACGTCACCAAGGACGGCTGGAACCCCAACCGGGCGCTCACCTGGGACGACCTTGAGTCCCAGCCCTTCCACACCGCCGACCACCCGCAGAGCGTCGGCTCCCCGGGCACCAACGACGCCCACTACTACTGGAACGCCACGCTGCCCTCGGGCAAGTCCGGCCGCCACATCATCTACTCGGTCTGGAAGCGCTCCGACTCCAACGAGACGTTCTACAACTGCTCCGACGTCGTCTTCGACGGCGGCAACGGAGAGGTGACCGGCGTCGGCCGGCCGGGGCCCACCCCCAATCCGACGCCCACCCCCACGCCCACGCCGACGCCGACCGTCACGGGAGGGCCGGGCAGCGGGTGCGCCGCCACCTACCGGACCGTCAACTCCTGGTCGGGCGGGTTCCAGGCCGAGGTGACCGTGACCAACCGTGGCTCCTCCGCCCTCAACGGCTGGACGGTGAACTGGACGCTCGGCAGCGGCAGCGCCGTCAACAGCCTGTGGAACGCCACCTACACCACGTCCGGGTCCGCCGTCACCGCCAAGAACGCCGACTGGAACCGGACCCTGGCGCCCAACGGCTCGACCACGTTCGGGTTCACCGGCGTCGGGACCAGCGGCTCGCCCGCCCTCACCTGCACCAGCCCCTAGGAACGCGGGGTCTCGGCCGGTCGCCGCCGGGCACCGGCCGAGGCCGCCGCCGGCCGCTCCGAGCCGCCGGCCTCGCTGAAAGGAACCCCGTGACGTCCGGGAACAGGATCGCGTCACTGCTGGGACTGGCGTCGACGGGGGCCGTGGCGGCCCTGGTCGCGGCCGCCTGCGTCGGCGGGACGCCGGCGGCCCGGCACACCGCCGCCCATCCGGCGGCTACCGCTGCCGGCTGCTCGGCCACGGTCACCCTCGTCGAGTCATGGCCGGGCGGCTACCGGGGCGCGGCGACGATCAGCAACGCCGGCGGCCGGCCGATGAAGGACTGGTACATCCAGTGGGTCATGCCCCGGGGCGCGACGCTCACCCAGGCGTGGAACGGGACCCACATGCAGAGCGGCCCCGTCGCGATGATCCACGCGCCGGCCGGGAAGCCCGCGCTGCCGCCGGGGGCCACGGTCTCCGGCATCGGCTTCGTGGGCGCCGCCGTCTCGCCCCCGGTCTTCACCGAGATCACCTGCGGCTGAGGGCGTCGGCGGGCCTCCTCGCCGACCGCCCCACCGGCCGTGCCGGCGTGTGGGCAGGACGCAGGGAGCCCGCCGTCTCGCGGGACGGCGGGCTCCCGGTGTCGGATGGGGCCGCGCCGGCGGGCGCGGGCCGGCGGGCGCACGTGTCAGCGCTTCCCGTACCGCTGGTTGAAGCGCTCCACCCGGCCGGCGGTGTCGAGCACCCGGCCGCGTCCGGTGTAGAAGGGGTGGCTGGCGGAGGAGACGTCGACGTCGACCAGCGGGTAGACGTTGCCGTCCTCCCATTCGACGGTCTTGTCGCTGGTCATGGTCGAGCGGGTGAGGAAGGCGGTGCCCGCGCTCGGGTCGCGGAAGACGACCGGGCGGTAGTCGGGGTGGATGCCCTGCTTCATGGTCATCGGTCCTCTCGGAACGTCACGTGCTTGCGGATGATCGGGTCGTACTTGGCGAGCGTGAGGCGGTCGGGGTCGTTCCGCCGGTTCTTGCGGGTCACGTAGGTGTAGCCGGTGCCCGCGGACGACCGCAGTCTGGTCACGGGGCGCAGCTCGTTCCTGGCCAAGCTCGGCTCCTCTCTGTTCGACACGCTGTGCAGCGATGCCGATAACCGTTTTCATCACCGCGGTATTCCCTCGGGCGGACACCGCCGGATTCCGCGGAGAACACCGCCGTGGCCGCCCTCCCGGGGACCCGGCTCCTTACGGCTCCGGGAGGGCGGCCACGGTGCTCGGGGGAGCCCGCGGGCCGGCCTCGCCCGCCCGCGTCGGCCGGGATAACGCCCGCGTCGGCCGGGATGAATGGTTCGAAGCACCGGACGGCGGCCTGGCAGGAGTCTTTCTTGGCTGTATTGACCGGTTATCGAATGGAGCGATTCCTGCTGACTGGGAAACTCCTGCGGTTACGGCCGATGGAACCGTCCGAAACGGAATCCCTGTGGCACTGGAACAGCGGTCCCGACGTAATGCGCTGGATCAGCGACGGCTGTCCGGATCCGCCGGCCCAGATCACCGGGCGCCGCGAGGCACACGCGGCCGACTCCTACGACAGCGTTCTCCTTGGGATCGAGACCCTGGAGGAGGGGCGGCTCATCGGGCACGGCCTGGCAGGTGGGCACGGCCCGGCGGGCGCCGCTCAGCAGACGGGCGGGACCCCGCCCACCCGGTGCAGGGCGTCGAGATAGCCCCCGCCGGCGTCGACCCTGGTGGTGTCGGCGAGCCTGTGCCGGACGCACGTGCTCTCCCACACGGCCCTGGAGCTGATCTCCTGGAGGCGGAGCCGTCCCTTGCGGGTGATCCCCCTCGCGTGGCCGACGTACATGACGTCCGGATCGACCCTCTCGATGTGGAGGCCGAGCAGCGGGAAACCGGCGCCGAGCGTCTCGATCAGGCCCGCGGTCGAGTCGAGGTCGACCCCGGGCAGGGGGCGGGCCCGCTCGCCGGCCGATCGCAGGGCCCGGTGCGTGAAGTCCGAGCCCGCCCAGCCCGCCCCGGAGGCGGACTCCACGTCGCGCAGCCGTACGGCCGCGTAGCCGTCGAGCCGGAGCTCGCAGGAGATCTCCTGGAGGAGCACCCACGTGCGCCCGACGCCGATGACATAGCCGCTCAGCCGGTCGGCTCCCTTGATGGCGCGGCGCACCCTGACGGGGCGTCCCGCCCCCAGCGCCCTCCGCAGATCCTTCCTGATGCCCATGAAGAAGGATTGTCCCGGTCCATGACCGCTTTTCTCACCTGAATTTCGCGTGCCGAAAACACGTTGCGCCGCCGGAGGCGGACCGGCCATTCTCAACTCATCGGACCATGTTCGGAGAACGCACATGAACGAGCGGATGAGCATGCGGGAAAAAACTCGCACGTGACGATTGGCGACGTCACGCGCGGGCCGCCCGGGAAATCTCCCGGAGCGGCCGTCCGCATTCTCGGCGGGTGAGGGCGCTGGTGTGCCCGGCGGTTTCATAAGCCGCAATGGGCGGGTTCGATCCCCGCACCCGCCACCCCGGCCGCCCGGCTCCCTGTCCGGCCCCGTGCCCGGTCACGGCGGTGGCCGGGCCACCGGCGCGGCATCGGATGCCGCGGGCGACCCGGCCACCGGGGACCACACTCCGGTGGACTACCTCAGGCCGGCGTCGACGGCGCTGGTCAGGGAGCCGGGGTCACCGGACATCTCCCAGATCATCACGCCGAGCAGGCCCTTGCTCCGCAGCCACGCGGTCTTCTTGCCGATCGACCACGCGTCGTCGAAGGTCCACCACTGGCCTCCGTTGCCGGTGTAGCAGTAGGTCGCGACCGCCTGCTCGTCATGCTTGACGGTGCATCCCGGCACGCTGGCCATCAGGTTGGCGTATCCGCGGGTGCCCGCCTCGTCGGTGAACTGGCCGGGCGCCGCGCCGGTGGCCGACTGCCACTCGCCGGACTTGCCGCCGTCGGCGACGCCCTGCCAGCCGCGCCCGTAGTAGGCGAGGCCAACGGTGATCTTGCGTGGGTTCACCCCGGCCTGCAGATAGACGTCGACCGCGTTCTCGACGCTGAAGTGGAAGGAGTACGGGTCGTCGGTGTCGGCGTACAGGTTGCCCTGGTGCCCGGTCCGGTTCGGCTCCCAGGAGTTGTCGCTGCCCGAGCCGTGGAAGTCGTAGCCCTGGACGTTGAAGATGTCCAGGGACTTGGCGACCTCCGGCAGGTCCCAGCCGGCGGCGATCTTCGCCGGGTCGGCCGGGGTGAACGCGGTGAGCTGGTAGCGCTTGCCGGTCTCCTGGGTCAGCGCGTCGAGCTGCCTGCGGAACTCGGCGATCAGCAGCGTGTTGTTCGCCTTGTCGTTGGCGCCGATGTGGTTGCCGGCGTGTCCCTCGGCGCCGGGCCACTCCCAGTCGAGGTCGATGCCGTCGAAGATCCCGGCGGCGCTGCCCGGCCCGCCCGCAGCATTGTAGACCGGCAGGTTGCCCTTGATGTACATGTCGATGCAGGAACTCACGAACTTCTTCCGGGAGGCGTCGGTGGCCGCCACGTCGGAGAAATACTTCGAGTAGGTCCAGCCGCCGAGCGAGATCAGCACCTTCAGGTTCGGATACTTCGCCTTGAGCTTGCGGAGCTGGTTGTAGTTGCCGCGCAGCTTCTCCCAGCCGGTGTCGGCGACGCCGTCCACCGACTGCCCCGCGCTCATCGGCCTGCCGTAGTCGGCGTCCGCGTCGCCCGCCCCGTCACCCTGGTTCGGGTCCTGGGGGTTGGCCGTGGTGCCCTTGGTGACACCGTGCAGGCAGGTCAGGTTCACCGGGTCGATGTTGCCGAAGGCGTAGTTGAGGTGGGTCAGCTTCGCCGCGACACCGGTCGTGTCGAGGTTGCGCACGAAGTACTGGCGGCCGTAGATGCCCCACTGCACGAAGTAGCCGACCCGGGCGTAGCCGCTGCCGACGATGTCGTCGGTGCTCACCTTCAACGCGTTGCTCGCGGCCGAGAGGTTGTCGTACAGGTCGCGGGCCTTGACGGTGAAGGTGTACTCGGTGGACGGCGACAGCCCGCTCACCGTGGCGGAGGTGTCGGTGACCGCCGCCACCAGGTTCGCGCCGGCGTAGACCTCGTAGCCGGCGATGCCCTTGTTGTCGGTCGAGGCCCCCCACGCGAGGGAGACGCTGGAGGAGGTCTTTCCGGTGCTGCGCAGGTTGGCGGGCGCGGTGGGCGGCTGGGTGTCGTCGCCGGCGTTGTTGGTCGTCACCTTCAGCGCCGCGCTGGCCGGGGAGAGGGTCCCCTTCCTGTCCTTGGTCTTGACGGTGAAGGTGTATTCGGTGTTCGGGGTCAGGCCGGTGAGGGTCGCGGCCGTCCCGGTGACCGTCGTGGCCAGGGTGGCGCCGTTGTAGACCTGGTAGCCGACGATCGGGAGGCTCCCCGGGGTCGCCGCGTCCCACGCCAGCGACACGGTCTTGGTGGTCTTGACCGGCGAGCGCAGGTTCCCCGGCGCGGCCGGCGCCGTATCGGCCGAGCCGTCACATCTGACGTCGTTGACCCGGCAGTTCTCCGGCTCGGCGGAGGCGCTGAGCCGGAAGGAGGGGCTGTAGGGCTCGGTGGACCCGCGCGCGGCCACCGTCGTGTTGTAGTGGGCCGGGCTCAGCGTGACCTGGCGCCCGCTCTGGCTCAGCGAGGCGTTCTCCGCGCCGCTCGCGGTGACCCCGGCCGGCAGGTCGAACGTGATCGACCAGCCGTTGAGCGCGGTGTCGGTGTTGTTGCTGACCACGAACTTGCCCTGCGTCCCGCTGCCCGAGTAGGCGGCGGTGAGGGGCGCGTCCGGCGGCGGCGGGTCGCCGCTGCCGTCGCAGTTGGCGTTGTTGATCGTGCAGCTCGTCGGCTGGACCGCCGAGCTGAGGGTGAACGTGGGACTGTACGGCTCGGTGTTCCCGTTCGCCCGCACGGTGTTGATGTAGAAGGCCGGGGTCAGCTTGACCCGCGTCCCGCTCTGGGTGGTGGTGGCGTTCTGGGCACCGCTGACGGTGACCCCGGCCGGCAGATCGAACGTGATCGACCATCCGGTCACCGGCGTGGTGCCGGGATTGCTCACCACGAACTTGCCCTGATTGCCGGTCAGGGTGAAGGCGGCCGTCAGTCGGGTGGCGGCGTTGGCGGGAGCGCTGATGGCGGCGAGGGCGGTCGCCAGGACGAGAGCCAGCAGCACAGCGGCGGTTCGGCGCATGCGGGAACTCTTTCTTAAAGGAAAGTTTCCTAACAATTACGCGGATCGTAAACCTGCCCTCCCGTGTCGGCAAGGCCCAAAACGGCGCACTTCCCGCTCCCGTACGGCCGGCACGGGCGACCTCCGCAACACCGCCCGGAGCGGGAAATGACGTCACACGGGTTGCCATGACGTCAAAATGACGTCATAGTGATGCGTATGGACGTCACGCCCTTCGTCGAGAACCTCCGCCGCGCACTGGCCGCGTCGGCGGCGGTCGCCGACCCCGAGACCCGGGCCGCCGTGGAGAACCTCACGACGGCACTCGACTCCGCCGTCAGGCTCACACTCATCGACGCGCTCTCCGCCGCGGCCGACGAGGTCACCCGAGAGCTCGCGCCGGGCTCCGTCGAGGTGCGGATCCGCAACCGCGAGCCCGAGTTCGTGGTGACGCCGCCCCCGGCGGCCGATGTCTTCACCTCGCCGTTCCCGCCCATGCCGCCCGGCCCGCCATCCCCGCCCGCTCCCCCGGAGCCGCCCCTGCCGCCCGGTGAGGCGGGCACCGCGCGCGTCACGCTGCGGCTGCCCGAGTCGCTCAAGGGCCGGATCGAGGAGGCCGCGGGGCAGGAGGGCGTCTCCGTCAACGCCTGGCTCGTCAGGGCCGTGTCGGCCGCCCTGTCCGAGACCCCCCGCACGCCCCGCCCGCCCTCCACCGGAAAGCGCATCAGCGGCTGGGTCCACTGACCCGGCCACCCCTCACACCCCCACAGAACCTCACGCACCCCGCAAGGGAGATCTCGCCATGCCCGCATTCCAGACCCCCGCCCCCATCACGCTCCGGGTGGACTTCGCCTCGGGCGACCTGGACATCACGGCCGCGCCCCGCACCGACACCGTGGTCGAAGTACGGCCGGCCGACCCGTCCAGGTCCATCGACGTGGAGTACGCCGAGGAGACCCGTGTCGAACACGCCGGCGGCACGGTCTCCGTCGAGGCTCCCAGGCGGTTCCTGTCGCTGGGCCGTACCCCCAGGCTGAAGGTCGTCGTCGGCCTGCCGGAGGGCTCACGGGTCGACTTCACCACCGCCTCGGCCGGCGCCCGGATGACCGGACCCCTGGGCGAGGTCTCGGCCGACACCGCCTCCGGCGACGTGCGGATCGACCACTGCGCCGGTCTTGCCGCCAAGACGGCGAGCGGTGACGTCATCTGTGACGTCACCGCGGGCGGCGCGCAGGTGAGGACCGCGTCCGGAGACGTCGGCCTGCGGGAGGTGCACGACGGGGCATCGGTCACCACCTCCTCCGGCAAGGCCGACCTCGGCGTGATCAGCGGCGCCGCCACCGTCAAGACGGCCTCCGGAGCCGTCCGGATCCGGCAGGCCGGTGACTCCCTCCAGGTGAAGAGCGCCTCGGCCGACGTCACCGTCGACTCGGTCGCCCACGGGGGCGTCTGGGTCAACACCGCGTCGGGCGACGTCGTGATCGGCATCCCCACCGGGACCAGCGCGTGGCTCGACGTCTCCTCGATCTCCGGCAGGGTCGGCTCCTCCCTCGAACAGTCCGACCAGCCCACCGACGACGGGGCGAAGGCCGAGATCCACGTCAAGACCGTGTCCGGCGACATCGCCATCACCCGCGCCCGCCCGTGAGAAATCCACTGTCCGTGAGACGCCCGTAAGGAGATCCATGATGAACGACATACAGGTCTGCACCCTCATCCACACGCGGCACGCCGAGATGCTCGCCGAGGCGGAGGCCCTGCGCCGCGTGCCGAAACACCCCGGCCCCTCGCGCCGATGGGCCGCCCAGGTCCTCCACGGGCTCGCCGACCGGATCAGCCCGGCACCGACCCGCGGATACGACCACCGCCCCGCCCCCCACAGGCCGACGGCCGCCTGAGCGTCCCCCGCACCCGGCCGTCACCTGCCCCTCTCCCGAGAGCTCGCGGCCCGCACCCGGCCGCCGTCGTCCTGTTCCGGTCTGCCTCCATCGTCCGTAACGCCTGACCTGTATCTCCGGACAGCCCGATGTCGGGGCGACGCGGTAGCTTGGTGGCTGCTCACCACGGCCGCCCATCACAGCTGCCACCACGAGGGAAGAGAGATCGTGACGACGTCTATTCATCAGCGGATCGCCGAAGAGCTGGGTGTGCGCGAACGGCAGGTGCAGGCGGCCGTGGAACTGCTCGACGGCGGGGCCACCGTGCCGTTCATCGCCCGCTACCGCAAGGAAGCCACCGAGATGCTCGACGACGCGCAGCTGCGCACGCTCGAGGAGCGGCTCCGCTACCTGCGTGAGCTGGAGGAGCGGCGCGCCGCGATCCTGGAGTCGATCCGCGGCCAGGGCAAGCTCGACGACGCCCTCGCCGCGCAGATCGCGGCGGCCGACTCCAAGGCCCGGCTGGAGGACATCTACCTCCCCTACAAGCCCAAGCGGCGGACCAAGGCGCAGATCGCCAGGGAGGCCGGGCTCGGACCCCTGGCCGAGGGCCTGCTCGCCGACCCGTCGGTCGACCCGCAGGCCGCCGCGGCGGCGTTCGTCGGCGAGGGGGTGGCCGACGCGGCCGCCGCGCTCGACGGGGCCCGGGCGATCCTGGTCGAGCGGTTCGGCGAGGACGCCGACCTGGTCGGGGAGCTGCGCGAGCGGATGTGGGGCAAGGGGCGCCTGGTCGCTGCGGTCCGCGAGGGCAAGGAGGAGGAGGGGGCCAAGTTCTCCGACTACTTCGACTTCGCCGAGCCGTTCACCAAGCTGCCCTCCCACCGGATCCTGGCGATGTTCCGGGGGGAGAAGGAGGAGATCCTCACCCTCACCCTGGAGCCGGAGGAGGAGCCCACCGGCACCTACGAGGGGCGCATCGCCCACCGCTTCGGCATCTCCGACCAGGGACGCCCGGCCGACAAGTGGCTGGCCGACACCGTCCGCTGGGCCTGGCGCACCCGCATCCTCGTCCACCTCGGCATCGACCTGCGGATGCGCATGTGGCAGGCCGCCGAGGACGAGGCGGTGCGCGTGTTCGCCGCCAACCTTCGCGACCTGCTGCTCGCCGCCCCCGCGGGGACCCGCGCGACCATGGGGCTCGACCCGGGTCTGCGCACCGGGGTGAAGGTCGCGGTGGTGGACGCCACCGGGAAGGTGCTGGCCACCGACACGATCTACCCCCACGAGCCGCGCCGCCAGTGGGACCAGTCACTGGCCACGCTGGCCACGCTGGCCAAGAGGCACGGCGTGGAGCTGGTCTCGATCGGCAACGGCACCGCGTCGAGAGAGACCGACAAGCTGGCGGGCGAGCTGGTGAAGCTGGTCCCCGGGCTCACCAAGATCGTGGTGTCGGAGGCCGGCGCCTCGGTCTACTCCGCCTCCGCCTTCGCCTCCCAGGAGCTGCCCGGCATGGACGTGTCCCTGCGCGGCGCGGTGTCGATCGCGCGCCGGCTCCAGGACCCGCTGGCCGAGCTCGTCAAGATCGACCCCAAGTCGATCGGCGTCGGCCAATACCAGCACGACCTCGCCGAGACCAAGCTCTCGCGCTCGCTCGACGCGGTGGTCGAGGACTGCGTGAACGCCGTCGGCGTCGACGTCAACACCGCCTCGGCGCCGCTGCTAACCCGGGTCTCGGGCATCGGCTCCGGCCTCGCCGAGAACATCGTCCAGCACCGCGACGCCAACGGCCCGTTCCGCTCCCGCAAGGCGCTGAAGGACGTGGCCAGGCTCGGCCCCAAGGCATTCGAGCAGTGCGCGGGCTTCCTGCGCATCCCCGGCGGCGACGACCCGCTCGACGCCTCCAGCGTGCACCCCGAGGCCTACCCCGTGGTCCGCCGGATCCTGTCGGCCACCGGCGGCGGCATCAAGGAGCTGATCGGCAACGGCACGGCGCTGCGGGCCCTGCGGCCGCAGGATTTCGTCGACGACACCTTCGGTCTGCCGACCGTCACCGACATCCTGTCGGAGCTGGAGAAGCCCGGCCGCGACCCCCGCCCGGCCTTCAAGACCGCGACCTTCAAGGAGGGCGTGGAGAAGATCTCCGATCTCAAGGCCGGCATGCTGCTGGAGGGCGTGGTCACCAACGTCGCCGCCTTCGGCGCGTTCGTCGACGTCGGCGTGCACCAGGACGGCCTGGTCCACGTCTCGGCCCTGTCGCACAACTTCGTCAAGGACCCCCGCGAGGTGGTCAAGCCCGGTGACATCGTCCGGGTGAAGGTGCTCGACGTCGACATCCCCCGCAAGCGCATCTCGCTCACCCTGCGCCTGGAGGACGAGCCCGCCAAGGGCTCCGGCCGGCGCGACCAGCAGGGCGGCGAGCGGCGTGACAACGGCCGGCGGGGCGGCCAGCAGCAGGGACGCGGTGGCCAGCAGCAGGGACGGGGCGGCCAGCGGCAGGACCGCGGCCAGCAGCGCGGCGCGCCCAGCGGCGCGATGGCCGACGCGCTGCGCCGCGCCGGACTCGACGGCTCCGGCGGCAACCGCTAGTGCGGTGACCGCACGCCTTCACCGGGTCCGGTCTCCCCAGGGCCCCGGTACGGCGGGCGGTGACGCCGGGCGGGTCAGTGACGCCGGGCAGGTCGGCACCGGCAGGCACCGGTACGGCGGACGGGTCGGTCTCGGCGGACGGTGACGCCGGGCGGGTCGGCACCGGCAGGCACGGGCAGGCACCGGTACGGCGGACGGGTCGGTCTCGGCAGGCGCTGGTACGGCGGGCGGGGCGGTAGGCGTTCCCGGTCGCCGGAGCGGTGATACCGGCCACGAGAGGGCGGCAGCAGGGCTCGATCGACGGCGGAGACCTCCGATGTGGTGGAGGGTCTGGGTTCCACACCACATCGGAGGTCTCCGTGTCCCGCCGCCACGCCCGCCCGACGGTTCACCGCAGGCCACACTGCCGGCCGGGCGGGTCAGAGCGGCAAGGGGTCAGCGGCGGCGGAGCAGGGGCATGGCGGCCAGGACGAGGCCGACGGCCAGTGTGGCCAGGCCGATCCAGAACCACTCCTTGGCTCCGCTCATGAAGCTGCCGCCCACGTATCCGAGGCCCTGGAGCGTCCAGGTGCCGCCCATGAGGATGAGCAGGGCGCCGAGCCCGATCGGGAGCCAGATTCTCATCGCGCACCCGCCCGGCGGGAGCGGAGATCGTCGGACGGGGCGGTCCCGGCCGTGTGCTGGACCGCCTGGCAGTTGACGTGTGGCACCGAGCCTCCTGAAGCTGTCGTCCGTTGCCGGTCAGGCGCGGGCGAGGCACAGCCTCAGCCGGTCCTGCCGGTGCCGGCCGATCCGGTCGGCCGGTCCGTGATATTCGTCGATGCTGGCAGGACCGGCATTACCCGCACAACCGGCACTATCCATAGATACAGCCAGCGATCCCATGGATACGGGCTTCCGGCCCCGCCGGTCAGGAGAAGTCGGCGGCGAGCAGCCCGAACAGCGCCTCGTCGACGAAGGACCCGGCCACCCAGGCGTGGTCTCGGAGCGTGCCCTCGCGCCGGAAGCCGACCTTCTCCGCCGAGGCGATCATGGCGGTGTTGGTGGCGAGCGTCTCCAGCCCCAGCCGGTGCAGGCCGCGGATCCGGAAAGCGTAGTCGCACAGCACCCGCAGCACGTCGGGGGCGTATCCCCGCCCTCGGGCCTCGGGCAGCAGCGTGATCCCCAGGTGGCCGTTGCGGTTGAGGGTGTCGATCCCCCAGACCAGGCAGGAGCCGAGCAGGTCGCCCTCGGAGAGCGACTCGACGGCGAAGCCGACGTTGGCGGGATCGGGCTCCCGCCGCTCGTATCGGGCGATGGCCCGGTCGACCGGCTCGGGGACCCACGGCCCCGCCGTGGAGCTGACCGCCGTGTCCACGTCGTCGTGCAACCGGTGCAGCGCGACCAGATCGTCTTTCGTCACGGCCCTGAGCAGAACCCTGTCTCCACGGAGCATAAGTGGAACCCTAACGCCGGACCGCGTGCAACCGGTCGTCAAGCGGTCCGCAGGCACCCTCCGTTACCCATGGCGAGCACCGCACACGAGACGATCGGAAAGCTCGATGAACCGCACCACGACGAAACTGCTCTGGGTGGCGCCGCTGCCGCTCGCCATCGCCGGCATGCTGGCGGCCACGAGCGGTGTCGGCCTCTGGGGGGTGGGGGTCTTCGTCGTCTGCCTGGGCGGTTTCGTCGCCATGGGATTTCTCGTCTCGGACGCCTCGGGCGACTCCCATCTCCTGCGGACCGGCGTGCCCGCCAGCGCGCTGATCACCGCCATGGACACCACCGGCTGGCAGGTCAACGGCCGGCACGTGGTGGTCTTCGGCCTGCGCGTCACCCCGGCGTCGGGCGTGCCGTACGAGGTGCCGGAGCACCGGCAGCAGGTCCCGCCGATCCTGCTGGGCGGGGTGCTGCCGGGGATGACCGTGCGGGTCCGCACGGATCCGGCCGACCCGCAGAGGCTGTGCGTCGACTGGTCGGTGCTGCCGGTCCACGACGAGACAGGGCACGACGGGACAGGACACGCCACGGCGGGACACGCCTGAACAGGCAGCGGCCGTGCGTCGACTGGTCGGTGCTGCCGGTCCACGGCGGGACAGGACATGCCACGGCAGGGCATGCCTGAACCGCTCGCGGCTCTCGGGGCGGCAGGCGACGAGGCCGCTGCCGGCGGTGTGCAGGTCTCCTCCGGCGGCCGGCAGTGCGGCAAGCTCGGCCCGGACCGCGCCGCCCCGGCCGCCTTCGCCGGCGCCGTACGGCAGGTCATCGACGCCGGCGGGGCGGCGCGGGACCGCGGCCAGGGGTCAGAGCAGGCGCCTGATGTCGCCGTAGGCCCGGTAGAAGCCGCCGCGCTCCGAGAAGCGCACACCCTCGACGAGATAGCGGGCCCCCGCCTCACGCACCCCCTTGGGGAACTGGACGTTGCGCCGCGTGTCGTAGCCCTCGCTGATCACTCGCACCCGGAGCCGCTCACCCTCCTGGACGCACTCCACGACCACACCGCGGTCGGCGCCGGAGACGGCCTCCAGCGTCACGCTCTCCAGCGCCGCGGTCGGTTCCACCACGGCCAGACCGGCCGCCGCCTTGACGTCCATCGGCTCGGGGACGGTGCCGTCCTGAGCCGCCCTGATCGCCTCCTCCGTGGCGTCGATGCAGGCCAGGGTGCCGTCGGTGGTCACGATGTAGAGGCGGTCGTCGAGGTATTGCATGGAGAAGGCCGAGCCGCAGCCGGTGGCCAGCTTCCACAGGCGCTCACCGTTCCGGTCGAAGCAGTAGACCGAGGAGTGGTTGTCCCCGGCGAAGACGTAACGGCCATCGGGCGCGGTGGCGCAGGAGAAGACGGTGGCGTCGCAGCGGTAGACCCCCTGGCTCGCGCCGTCGGACTTGCGGAGCCGGTGCACGGTGCCGCGGTCCGTACCGGCGTAGACCGAGTCAGTCTCCTGCCAGCCGAACAGCACCGCGCCGTTGAGCGACGTCTCCCAGACCGGCGCGCCGTCGGCGGCGTCGTAGCGGGCCACGCCGGTGGAGTGCCCGTGGTAGACGGCCTCGTCGTCGCAGCGGACCATCCAGGCCGAGTCGCCCCGTCCCTTCCGGGCCCACTGGAACTCGTCCTCGTGGTCGATGGTGGTGATCCGGCCGGCCCGGTCGGAGACGCCCAGCACGCCGTCGTGGATGTCCAGCCAGTAGATGTCGACGTCTTCGGCGATCTCGTAGGCGAGCCGGGGCACCTTCCCGCTGAGGTCGTAGACCTTGCCGTCGTCGGCGCCCGCGTAGATCCAGAAGTCGTCGGCGACGATGCACTTCACACCGTCGGGCAGCCGGAAGCGGCCGGTGACGGTGCCGGTGTGGGTGACGGTGTAGACGTCGCCGTTCTGGTTGCCGACCCAGCAGCGCTCGGAGTCGACGAAGATCCCGAACGCCGCCGCGCCGCTGGCGAAGCGCCACAGCACCGGTGCCTGGGTGGCGGTGGAGCGGACGCTCACCGTGCTGCGCCGGGTGACCGCCCGGCGCTGGCGGACCCCGCGCACCGCGGGCGCGTATCCCCTGCGGACCTTCTCGCCGATCTTCTTCGCCGCCGCCGCCTCGGCCTTCTCCGGGGTGGTGAAGGCCGACACCTTGGACTGCCCCGGCTCACCGATCCGGCCGTAACTGATCGTCACCTGGAGCCCGTCGAGCACGACCTCGTAGAACTTGTGCGAGCTGCCGCCGTCCTCGGACAGCTCCAGGTACGTGCTCCGTGCCGTCATGCCACACCTCTCCGTTGTCGACTTTCCGCGGAGCGTACGGCAGTCGGGCGACAAAACGGGGGAACAGCGACAGAACGGGGAGTGAGATCTGAACCGCCGCCCGGCAGGAGGGGATATCGCGCCCTCACGGGCCCGCGGACCTTCAACTCCCCGGCGGCGGACTCCCGGGCGGCGGGCCCGCCGGGGACGGACCCTCAGGTGACGGGTCCCCGGACACCGGCCTCCCGGGCGGCGGGCCCGTGGCCTCGTGTCCTGGATATCCCGGATGTCCCGGTCGGCGCCGGGCCTCGTCCTCCTGGCGGTGATGGATCAGCGCGACGGCGACCGAGGTCACCGGGGCGGCCAGGAAGGCGCCGACGATCCCGGCGAGGACGCTGCCCAGCGCGATGACGATCAGGATGACCGCGCTGGGCAGCTCCAGCGCCCGGCCGTAGATCTGCGGCGCGAGCACGTGCCCCTCCAACTGCTGGACCAGCACGGTGACCGCGACCACGATCAGCGCCACCAGCCAGCCCTTGGCCACGAAGGCCACGACCGCCGCCAGCAGACCCGCCGTGAACGCGCCCACGACCGGCAGGAACGCCCCGGCGAACGTCAGCACGGCCAGCGGCAGGGCGATCGGCACACGCAGGATCCACAGCGCGACCCCGATGAAGAACCCGTCGACCAGGCCGACGATCGCCACCCCCCGGATGTAACGGCTGACGACGTCGAAGATCACCGTGCCGCTCTCACGCAGGGTCGGCCTGACCCCGCTGGGGGCCAGGCCGGTGATCCACGCGAAGAGCCGGTCGCCACTGTGTACGAAGTAGATCGACAGGATCATGGCCAGCACCAGGCCGACCAGGATCTCCCCCACGGTGCGCGCGCCCGCCAGGGCACCGTGGGCGATCTCTCCGCCCTGCCGGCTCAGATACTGCCTGACCTGCTCGGACAGTCGGGAGATCGTCTTTTCGTCCAGGCCGAGGGTCGACGCCAGCGACTGCAGGTCGCCGCCCGCCTTGCCGAAGCTCCGCTGCAGCTCGGCCACGCCGGCGATGGTGGGCGGCACGAGCAGCGCGACGAGCGCCGCCAGGACGAGGAACCCGCCGAGGCAGACGGCGGTGGTGGCGAGCCCCCGGCCCATCCCGCGCCTCCTGAGCCACCGGTAGGGCGGGAGCAGGAGGGTGCTGATGGCCAGCCCGAGGATGACGGGGATGACCACCGCCTGGACCACGTAGAGGACCCACAGGATCACGGCGACCAGGGCGATGACCCCGAGCGCCCGCCACGCCGTGTCGCCCGCCCGCCACAGCCTCCCGCCGTCCCCGGCGGGGCCGATGCGCTCCCCCATGCTGGCCCCCTTCCCCACGGGGATCACCAGCAACCCTGCTGAGCTGGGCGGACGCGGGCCCGGCGGAGCCCTCAGCCCGGCTGAGCGGGCGCGGGTCCGGCGAGATCCTCAGCCGCGTGGCGCGTGTCCGATGACGGCCACCCCACCGGCGTCCCGGCGGTCAGGCCGGGACCCGTCCACGGCCGTCCCCCAGATCAGGGAACCGGCGGTGGACACCCCGCCGCGGGCGGCGGGGGTCCGGCCGGAGCCGGGATCGGACCGGAGCGCGGCGGCAGACCCGCACACGCCCGGCGCGCTCACCCCGCCGGCGGCCCAGCGCGGTACGCGCCCCTCGCGCGTCCCCGGCCGGGCCGGCCACGCGCCGCCGGTCCCGGTGGAGGCGGGGAGGGCGGGCGGCGGCCAGGACCTGGCGACGGCCCCGGCCGCGGCCGTACCCGGCCGCCGCCACCATGCCGAGCAGGGCCAGCACCGCCACCTCCAGGACCACCACCATCCGCTGGGTGACCCCCGCGGGGATGTCGTCGTTGGTCAGGTCGATGCCGGCCATCCGCACGACGTACGGCAGGACCACCAGGACCAGCACGCCCAGGCAGGCCAGGCTCAGCAGCCGCACCGGCCGCGCGTGACGGCTCGCGGCGTGCCGCCGGGCCAGCATCAGGCCCGCCACCGGCATCGTCAGGAAGGCCACGAACGCCGCGTACCGGTGGATGCCACCGGACATCGACAGCGGCACCCCGGGTTCGTCGGTGGGGAAGGCGCCGATCAGCAGCATGCACAGACCCCAGACGCCGACCAGCAGCGCGGCCCCGCGGTCCTCGCCGCGCCGGAACAGCGCGGTGCCGAAGGCCGCCGCGCCCGCGGCGAAGAACGTGAGCGAGACGGGCAGCAGCCAGCCGTCCGGCTCGAACGCGTACTCGCTGATCACCGTGTGCACCGGATCGAGGCCGGTGGCCACGTGCAGCCCGAACATCGCCACGGCCCCGGCGCCGATCGCCGCGTAGCCGCCCAGGATCATCCTGGATCCAGATAAAGCCTGACTCCCCATGGCTCAACCATGGCGACGGGCCGTTGTCCGGAGTACCAGAAATGATCCCCAGTCGCCCCTGAGCGATCCCGGAGGGACTCCGGGGCGGAGTGGTGCCCGCATCAGGGGGGACGGCTCCGGTACGACCGCCGTGAGCTGGGGAAACAGCGCGGAAGGTAGTGCCTGCCCCCTCAGGGTCGCGTCTCCGGGGGGACCCCGCTTGACTTCGAGCGCGCTCTAAGGAGGAAGGTGGTCTCCATGGGGATCACCATCCAGGAGGCCTCGCGCAAGTCGGGGCTGAGCGCGCACACGCTGCGCTACTACGAGCGCATCGGACTCATCCACCAGGTGGACCGGGACCCGAGCGGGCACCGCGCCTACACCGCGCCCGACCTGGACTGGCTCGAATTCCTCACCAAACTGCGCGCGACCGGCATGCCGATCGCGGACATGTGCCGCTACGCCGAGCTGCGCAGGCAGGGTCCGGAGACCTTCGCCGAGCGGCGGCGGATGCTGGAGATCCACCGTGACCGCGTCAGGACGCAGATCGCGCAGCTCACCGAGGACCTCGGCGTCCTCGACTACAAGATCGACTTTTACAACGCGCTGGAGGGCCAATGAACAGGCGCCGTCTCGGTCAGGGAGGTCCGGAGGTCTCGGCCATCGGACTCGGCTGCATGGGAATGTCGGAGTTCTACGGCACGGCCGACGAGGCCGAGTCCATCGAGGTCATCCACCGTGCCCTCGACCTGGGGGTGAACTTCCTCGACACCGCCGACATGTACGGCAGGGGCCACAACGAGGAGCTGGTCGGCCGGGCGGTCAGGGACCGCAGGGACGAGGTGGTGCTGGCCACCAAGTTCGGCATCGTCCGGGGTGAGGACCCGGCCCGCCGCGGCATCGACGGCAGCCCCGCCTATGTGAAGAAGGCCGCCGACGCCTCGCTCCAGCGGCTGGGCGTGGACCACATCGACCTCTACTACCTGCACCGGCGTGACCCGAACGTGCCCATCGAGGAGACGGTCGGCGCGATGGCCGAGCTGGTCGCCGAGGGCAAGGTCGGCCGGATCGGCCTGTCGGAGGTGAGCGCCGAGACGCTGCGCAAGGCGCACGCCACCCACCCGATCGCCGCCCTGCAGAGTGAATACTCGCTGTTCACCAGGGGCCTGGAGGAGGAGATCCTGCCGGCCGCCCGGGAGCTGGGCATCGCGCTGGTGGCCTACTCGCCGATCAGCCGGGGGCTGCTCGGCGGCGCGCTGGCCCCGGCCGAGGAACTGCCCGACGACGACTTCCGCAAGAACCTGCCCCGCTTCACCGGGGCGAACGGGGCACGCAACGAGGAGCTCGTCAGCGAGGTCCGCAGGATCGCCGACGAGGTGGGCTGCACGCCGGCCCAGCTCTCCCTGGCCTGGCTGCTGACCCGGGGCGAGGACGTCATCCCGATCCCGGGGACCAAGCGGCTGCGCTACCTGGAGGAGAACGCGGCGGCGGCCGACGTCACGCTGACCCCCGGTCAGCTCGCCGAGCTCGACGCCGCCGTGCCGGCCGGGGCCGCCCTCGGCGACCGCTACCCGGACATGTCCTCCGTCGAGCGCTGACCCGCGCGGGGGCCGAGCCCCGGGCGGGACCGGCTCCCGCGCCGGGGTGCCGCCGGGCCGGGGCTCGGCCGTCCCCGGGGCCGACCGGGGAGCGGCCGTCCCCGGGGCCGTCAGGGTCGGCTCGGGGCTGTTATCCGCCTCAAGGCGGATTTCACCGCCCGGGTGCCCGCTCTACCCTCACCTCATGAGCCAACGCCCGCCCCCCACCGCGATCGACTGGCTGATCGCGGTGGTCATGGCGCTGTTCGCGGTCGCCGAGGAGGTCGGCGACCGCGCCTTCGTGGCGGACCGCCCGCATCCCGGCTGGTGGATCACGGTCGCCGCCGCCTCGGTGCTGATCCTCCTGCGCCGGCGCGCGCCCGCCACCGTGACGTACGTCTACTCGCTGGCGGCCGTCGCGGCGTTCGCCTACTTCGGTGAGTCCGCGTCGGCCTGGCAGTTCTGTGCCCAGCTCCTGCTGCTGTTCACCCTGCTCAGTGAGGTGCCGCCACGAGATCCGCGGGCTGTCGCCGGGCTGGCCGTGACGGCGCTGTTCGTCGGCGCGATGATGTTCGCGCCCCCCGGGCCTCCGGGGCCGGGGGACGCGGCGGTCGCGCTGGTGATGACCTCCATCACCGGCGGGGCAGGCGTCGCCGTACGGCGTCACCGGCAGCTGGCGTTCCACGCGCAGGAGCGCGGCGAGCTGCTCGCCCGGGAGGCGGTGAGCAAGGAGCGGACCAGGATCGCGCGCGAGCTGCACGACGTCGTCGCGCACAGCGTCAGCGTGATGGTCATGCAGGCGGGAGCCGCGCGGCTGATGCTCCGGCCCGAGCAGGTCACCGAGCGCGAGGCGCTGAACGTGGTGGAGGAGACGGGCCGGGAGGCGGTGGAGGAACTGCGCCGCATGCTCGGGCTGCTCCGCACCGGCCGCGAGGGCGACGGATTGGCGCCGCAGCCGAGCCTGGCCCGGCTGGACGACCTGGTCGAGCAGATGCGCGCGGCCGGTCTCGACGTCAGGCTGAGCGTCGAGGGCGAGCCGGTGCCGCTCCCGGCGGGGCTGGACCTGTCGGCCTACCGGATCGTCCAGGCGGCGCTGGCCAACACCCTCCGGCACGCGGGCCCCACCGGGGTGGAGGTGACGGTCGCCTACCGGCCCCGGGCGCTGTCCTTGGAGATCCTCGACGAGGGGCCCCGCGCGGACCGTGCCGGGTCCGCGGGCGAGCCGGGGCACGGGCTGATCGGCATGCGCGAGCGGGTCGCGCTCTTCCACGGCCGGCTGTCGGCCGGACCGCTGCCCGGCGGCGGGTACGGCGTGCGGGTCACACTCCCGCTGGTCGCGCGGATCAGGCCGGGCGAGGTGGTCGCGTGAGCGTCCCCGTCCCTGTCCCCGTCCCTGTCCCCTCAGACCGTGTCCTCCCGGACCGTGCCCCCTCAGACCGCGCCGACCCGTAAGGATGCCGTGACCGCCGGGCGACCTCGGATGGTTACCGTACGGTCACATGCACAGTAAGCAGCTCGCCATCGTCGGCGTGGCCACACTGACGGCCCTGGCCGTCCCGGCAGTGGCGCACGCCTCCCCCGACACGTCGGTGACGGTGACCGTGATGGGCACCTCTGACCTGCACGGCAACACCCTGAACTGGGACTACTTCAAGAACGCCGAGTTCACCGACAGCAAGGGCAACGACGTCGGCCTGGCCAAGGTCTCGACGCTGGTGAACAAGATCCGTGCCGAGCGCGGCGCGGATCGGACCTTGCTGTTCGACTCCGGCGACACCATCCAGGGCACGCCGCTGGCCTACTACTACGCCAAGATGGAGCCGGTCAACGAGACGGGCCGGCTCCACCCGATGGCCCGCGCGATGAACGCCATCGGATACGACGCGGTGACCCTGGGCAACCACGAGTTCAACTACGGGCTCCCGCTGCTGGCCACCTGGGTCAGGCAGATGAAGGCCCCGGTGCTCGGCGCCAACGCCGTCCACGACAGGTCGGGACTGCCCGCCTACCAGCCGTTCACCATCAAGACGATGCGGATCAAGGGCGAGAGGCCGGTCCGGGTCGGCGTGCTCGGCCTGACCAACCCGGGCGTGGCGATCTGGGACAAGGCCAACGTCGAGGGCCGGCTCCGCTTCACCGACCTGGTGCAGAGCGCCAGGAAGTGGGTCCCGGTCATCCGCGGTCTGGGCGCGGACGTGGTCGTGGTCACCGCGCACGCGGGCGACAGCGGGATGTCCTCCTACGGCGGCGACCTGCCCGTCGAGAACGCCTCGGCCATGGTCGCCGAGGAGGTGCCGGGCATCGACGCGGTGCTGTTCGGGCACGCGCACAACGAGGTGGCGCAGCGGTACGTCACCAACAAGGCCACCGGCCGGCAGGTGCTGCTCACCGAGCCCAGCAAGTGGGGCCAGCGGCTGAGCGTGATCGACTTCCAGCTCACCAAGCAGCGCGGCCGGTGGACGGTGACCGGCAAGTCCTCCACCACGCTGAACACCAACACGGTGGCCGAGGACCCGAAGATCGTCGCGCTCATGAAGGAGCAGCACGACACCACGGTCAAATACGTCAACACGGTGGTGGCCCAGTCCAAGGAGGAGCTGTCGGCGGCCGAGTCGCCGTACAAGGACACCCCGATCCTGGACTACATCCAGAAGGTCCAGACCGAGACGGTCAAGAAGGCGCTGGAGGGCACGGCGGACGCCGGGCTGCCGGTGCTGTCGATCGCCGCGCCGTTCAGCAGGACCGCGACCTTCCCGGCCGGGCCGGTGAGCGTGCGGGACATGGCGGGCCTGTACATCTACGACAACACGCTGATGGCCGTGAAGCTCACCGGGGCTCAGCTCAAGGACTATCTGGAGTATTCGGCCAGGTACTACAACCAGCTCGCGCCGGAGGCCCCGGTCGATCTCGCCACGCTGACCAACGCCAACGGCACCCCCGACTACAACTACGACCAGCTGTCCGGCGTCAGCTACGACGTCGACGTCGCCAAGCCGGTCGGTCAGCGGATCGCCGGGCTGTCCTACCAGGGACAGCCGGTCGCCGCCGACCAGCAGTTCGTGGTCGCGGTCAACAACTACCGCCAGTCCGGCGGCGGCGGCTTCCCGCACGTGACGACCGCCCCGGTGGTCTACAACGCGCAGGTGGAGATCCGCCAGGCACTGATCGACTACGCCACGGCGACCGGGGTCATCGACCCCGCCGGGTTCGCCGAGGCCGGCTGGCGGCTGACCCGCGACGGCAAGCCGCTGTTCTGACGGCAGGCCGCTGTTCTGACGGCTGGGCGCGCCGCGGCCGCGGCGCG
>NZ_JBSFPS010000012.1:0-75705 GCF_053588315.1 Streptosporangium sp. NPDC003464
GGACCGCCTACGCCGACGTCTTCACTGGGTTGCTGCCCGACCTCGAAGCGGGGGCCACGCGGGGTCACCTCGCGCCACGAACTCTCCAGGGCCGGTCCGGCGCGTCCCCAGCGTGGTCGGGCGGGGCGCGCCGGCGCCGTCACTTGGAGCGGCGGAACAGCCCGCGCCGCTTCTTTCCGCTCTCCTGACCGGGCAGAGGGTAGACCGCCGTGGCGGTGGGCTCGGCGGGCGGCGGGCCGACGAGGGGCTCCTGGCCGGGGAACGGCCCCCGGCCCGGGTCACCGGCGTGCGGCGGCTCCAGCGGGAACGGCGCGCCGGGGAACTCACCGGGCCCCTGCGGGACGGCCGGACCACCCTGGGGACCGGGCCCCTGCGGGGACGACGGACCGCCCTGGAGACCGGGACCGCCCTGAGGACCGGGCCCGCCCGGGAACGGCGGACCGTCCGGGTGGAAGGGCTCGGCGCCGTGCGGGGGCGGACCGCCCTGGGGGAGGCCGCCGGGCGCACCGGGGAGGAGGTCGTCGGGCCGGCCCGGCCGCGGGTGGTCGCGGAACTGCTCCGGGCCGGGAGGGAACGGCTCCTGGGCGTGGCTGCGGACGTACGGCGGTTCCTGCGGGAACGGCGCGCCGGGGAACTCACCGGGCCCCTGCGGGACGGCCGGACCGCCCTGGGGACCGGGGCCGTCCGGGGACGGCGGGCCGCCCTGGAGACCGAAACCGCCCTGAGGACCGGGACCGCCCGGGAACGGCGGACCGCCCTGGGGGAAGTCCCCCGGGGGGCCGTACGGCGCGGCGCCGTGGAAGGGGGCCTCCGGCCCCATCGGCCCGTGGGGCGCCTGCCCCTGCGGGTGCTCCACGTAGCCGACGGGCTGCCGGCCGTAGCCCTGCGGCTGGTCGTAGCCGGGCTGGAACTGCTCATGGCCCGACTGGTCGTAGCCCGGCTGAGGCGGGTAGGCCGTGGACTGCTCGTACGCCTGGGGATACTGCTCCGGCGCGTACTCCTCCGGATAGGCCGGGGCGTACATCTGCATGGGGACGAAGCTGATTATCGGGGCGTAGGCCGTACCGCTCTGGTAGGTGCCGTGCGGGAAGCCGGGCGCCGGTCCGTAGCCGGGACCGATCGGGTAGCCCATCGGGCCCATGGCGTCGCCTCGCTGGTGGCCCAGGGCGCGGGGGCCGGCGCGGCGGATGGCCGCGGCGTGGGCCAGGCGGCGCAGCCTGCCCTCGAAGATCAGCACGGCGAACAGCACCAGCAGCACGAGGATCAGCGCCGGGATGGCGAGCTGGCTGCTCAGCGTGGCGCTGTCGAACTCGGAGTTGGCGTTGCGGATCTCGTAGGGCACCGGGGCCGGGGTGGTGTCCTCGAACGTCGGGGCGTTGGTCGGCGCGGGCGTGGCCGTGGGGAGCTCGGTCGGACTCTGCTCCGTGGTGGGGAAGACGACCTCCGACTCCGACTCCTCGGGCGTCGACGGCTGCGTGCCGACGACGGGAGGCGGTTCGATGGGGGCCGAGTTCGACGGCGGCGGGACGACCGGCGGGGCGGTCGTCGCCGGCGGGGCCGTGGTCTTGGGAGGCTTCGGGGTCGGCGTCTTCGGGGGGACGGTGACCGTGGTGGTCACCGTCTTCTGCGGCACCGGGGTGGTCGGCGGCGGCGGCTCCTGCCCGGGGTCCTCGGTGACCGTGACGGTGACGATCGGCGTGGGCTCCTCGCACGGCCCCGCCGGATCGGCGTCACAGCCCGGGATCTCGGAGGGGTCGGCGGCGACCAGGCGGGTGGCCGCGCCGGCCGGGGTGGAGGTGGTGAGGGGCGCCGCGGCCAGCAGCAGCGCGCCGCTCAGCCCCAAGGACATGACAACGGCGGAGACGGCCGCCGTACGCCGTGATCGCGTCACCGGTGCCCTCCGCGGATTTCCCAAACAGACTGAGTCAAGGAAAATACTAGTTGGGCAAAAGTAACAGCAAAGCGCTTTTTACAACACAGGTCGCGACTCACGCCGGCGCTGGACCTTCATCTGCAGCCAGAGCAGCCCCAGCAGGCCCCCGATCGCGGTCCCCACCGCGGGCAGTCCTCGCATCCCGGTCAGGAGTGGACCCGACTCGGCGACCGGCCCGATCTCCCGGCCCGGCCCGTCGACGTCCCGGGGCAGCGGCGCGCCCAGGGGCTGCGGGTCCGTCGTGGCCGCCGACGGCGGCGACGCGGCCGGCGCGGCCAGCGGCATCCGGAGATTCGGGTCGTCCCACACCTGGAGCGGCTGCCCCGGCGCCTGCGGCATCGGTCCTGGCGCCTGCGGCATCGGCCCCGGCAGCTGCGGCACCTCTCCCGTCAGCGGGGGCATCTGCCCGGCCTCGGCCAGCTCCGCCGAGCGCCGCGACACCGTCTCCGCCCTGGCGGCCGCGGCCTCCTCCCGCCGCCCGGCCCGCCGCGCCGCCACCCTCTCCGGCCGGAGCGGGCCGGCGGACGCCCCACCCCGGTCCGGCGCGGCGCTCGGGGTGCCGGAGACCTCCGGCCCGGCCTGCTCGGTCCGGGATCCTCCGGACACAGCGGCGCTCCCCCGAGGCGCCGGGGCCTCCTCCAGGGTCATCCGCATGCCCTCCCCGCCCTTCGGCCGCGGGTCCGGCGGCACCGCCCGCGCCCCGGGCTCCCCCAGAACCTGCGGCGCCGCGAGCGCCGGCGGGTTCAGCGGTGCGACCGGCTCCGGCAGGCTCTGCGGGATCTGGGGGGCCTGCCCCGGGTCCGCGGGGCCGTGCGACGTCACCGGCGAGGCGGGCGGCGTGGACGGCCGGTCCGCGGCCGTCGCGGCACCGGCCGGCCCGGCCTGTCCCGCCGCCTCCGCGCTCCCCGACGCCCCCGCGGGGCTGCCCGGAGGCAGCGGGGGCACGTTCGGGGCGGGCCGGGGCAGGACGGGGTCGGCCCCGACGGTCTGCGCCGCCTTCATGATCTCGGCGATCCTGGAGGCCGGGTTCTCGATCGTGGTCCGGGCCGTGTGCGTGATCCACGCACCGTCGCGGTTGCGCATCCGGGCCACCGCGGTCAGCTCGATGTCCTCGTCCCGGTCGGGCATCGTGAGCAGCACGTCAACCGACCTGCGCGTGTCGACCACCCCGAGGGAGCACATCTGGGCGCCGCCGCCGGGCGGCACCTGGGCGCCCTCCTGCGGGCACTCGATGCTTCTGAGCGCCTCGGCGGGCGTGGTCTCCACCGCCAGCCGCGCGTCGGTGCCGGACCCCTCCAGCCACACCCGGAACCGGATCACGTCGTCGGCGCGGACCCACTGCGACCAGGAGTTGAGCTCGTCGGCCTCGGCCGCCTCGGCGGGGAACGTGGCGGGGTCGTCCGCCCCGACCGCGTACACGGCCGGTCCTCCGCCCAGCACGAGCGCCCCCGTCCCCAGGGCCGACACGACCCGGGCACGCTGCCACCATCCGGTCACCGCACTTCTCCGATCCCCCGATACGGACGTACGCCAACGACACATCCCGCTATTGTTATGTCACAATGCGTAGCCGCTCAACCCTCGCGGAGCTGACCTTGTACGGCGCGCACGATCGGCAGGTCCGCGGGCAGCCACGGCACGTCATACAGCTCGTCCATGGGCAGCCAGCGCAGGTCCAGGTGCTCCTTGGCCTCCGGCTCGCCCTCCACTATCTCGGCCAGCCACACCCGGAGCACGTAACCGCTCGACAGCGGCCAGTCGCCGCCGATCTGCGCCCCGGCCTCGACCAGGACGCCGAGCTCCTCCTGGCACTCCCGGATCAGCGCCGTCCGATCGTCTTCCCCCGGGTCGACCTTTCCACCGGGCAGTTCCCAGCCACCGGCGAGTTCGGGAGGCTCGGCGCGCTGGGCGGCGAGCAACCTGCCGCTGCCGTCGACGATCGCGGCTCCCACAACGACCTTGTCCATGGCCCTCGATTCTGTCAGCCCTGCTCCTTCAACCTGAGCTGTGCGAGAACATCGGGGTTCTGCAGCGGCCGGGTGAACCCCACGATGCCGATGCGGTCCCGATAGGTGGTGACCTTGATCGGCCCGCACAGCCGGCACCTCGCCTCGACCATCTTGCCCGGTGAGACCACCATTCCCACGTGACCGGGCCGGTCGACCCCGGTGCCCGGCCCCGCGTTGAAGAAGACCAGATCCCCGGCCTGCTCGTCGCCCGGTGCGATCTTCACGCCGAAGGGCCACTGACCGAAGGTCGTTCGCGGGATGGTCAGGCCGACGCTCCGGTAGGCCATGTAGATGATCCCCGAGCAGTCGAAGGCGTCCGGTCCGGTGCCGCCCCACAGGTACGGCTTGCCGCGCTGGGCCAGCGCGTAGTCCAGGATCCCGGCGACCGTCTCGGTGGGCGCCGCCGCCACCAGGGGCTCGTCGCAGGCCGCCTCCGCCTCCGGCGGGACGCTGACCGCGCCGTCCTTGGCATATTTCTCGGCGATCTCCATGACCTGGTCGACGTACCACCAGGCCCGGTTGTAGACGAACAGCGAACGCCGCACGTCCTCCGGCGCGCCGTTGCGCTTGAGCATCTTCGCCGCGCCCAGGATGGCGTCGGCCGGGTTGTAGACGTCGGCCCAGCCGTCGTCGTCGCCGTCGGAGGCGTAGCCGTTGAACTGCGACGGAATCTTGATCTTCGCCTTGCCGCCCCAGGTGCCGATCAGGAACTGCATCGGCCCGGCCGCCCCGGCGTAGTTGGTGCCGCTGCGCACCCCGGGGAGCGTGGACCGCCCGTGGTCGGTCTCCCGCTTGCCCACCCCGGCGAGCACGTTCCACTGCACGCCGATCTTCTCGGCGTGCTTGCGGTACAGCTTCAGGTAGTCCGCCGGGATGTCCGAGCCCGCGGTCTCGGACTGCTCGCCCGCGGCCCTGGAGACCTCCTCGCAGTCGGGCAGCCCGCCGCCGGTGAAGGAGGGGAAGGTGCTCATCATCATCATCGGCGCCAGGACCAGGGTGAGCAGGCAGAGCCCGGCGACGGCGATGATGAGGACGAGGCGGACCCGCTTGCCCGTCATCCGCTCTCCCCACTCCGCGCGGACCCGTCGTCGCCGTCCTGGCCTTCGTCGGCCGGCTGCAGATCGTGGACCCGCCAGTCGGCCCCGACCTCGATGAGCGTGACGGCGTAGTCCTCGGTCCGCTCCTTCGGCCCGCTCTTGGCGGTGACGTCCTGGGTGCCGGTGACCACGAACACCACCGAGGTGTTCTGGATCTGCCGGATCTCCTTCACCCGCGCCGTGCCGACGGAGACGACCTCGTCGGCGCGGTTGGCCTCGACGCTGCCCGGGGAGGTGACCGTGCGCAGCAGTACACCGGCGAACTCGGTCGTGGTGTATCCCCTGAGCCGGTCCCCGTAGACCGCCGGGTCCTCGTCGTAGCTGAACGTGCCGTACTCGGCGGTGAAACGCTGGGCGTAGTCGGCGGCGGCGGCCAGCTCCTGCTTGGTCATCGGCAGGTAGGAGTAGACGTCGAAGGGCGCGTTGCTGGCCGTCGCCGACGGCCGGGGCGGCTCGGCGCTCACCGCCGCCCGCGATCCGGGCACCGTACGGCTCACGCCCACCGGATCGGGCTGCGGCCGCCCCTCGTCACCGGAGTCCGGCCACATGGTCAGATAGATCCCGACCGCGGCCAGCATCATGACCAGCACCGCGAAGACCAGCCCTCGACGGCTGCCCCCTTCGACCATCGTCAGTCCTTGTCGGGGTTGGACGCGCGGAGCCAGAAGGGCGCGGCCGTCTCATCGGTCCCCCCGCCCCGCTCGGACCGGCTGGGCAGCCAGAGCGGGGGCGCCTCGGACGACCTGTCCGCGCGCCCGCCGTTCCCCGACCTGCCGGAGCCGCCGAAGATGCCGCCCCCCGACCCCGAGGAGTCGCGGGAGCCCCCGAAGATGCCGCCGCCGGATCCCGAGGAGCTCCGGGAGCCGCCGCGTGGCGCGGAGCCCGAGCCGGAACCGTTGCGCGATCCCGAGCCGCGCGGCTCCGGAGCGCGCGAGCCGGAGTCCCAGCGCCGGGAGCCGCCGCCGGGGCCGAAGACGCTCCCGCCCGACCGTCCGCCGCCCGACGAGGACGACGGCGACCCGCCGGAGGACCGGCCGCCGGAGGAGGCCGGGGAGGACCCGCCCGCCGACCCGCCCTGCGGGGCCCAGCCGCCGGAGCGGCCGCTGAACCAGCCGCCCCCGCCACCGCGGGTGGAGCCCCCGGAGCCGGAACGGGCCGGGGCGGCGCCGCCCGCGGTGGTGCCGCCCGTCGCGGTGCCGCCGGAGAGGTTGAGCGGCGGCGCCGCGCCGGCGCGCGCCGCGGTGACCGGCCGGCCGGTGGCCTTGCGCCGCGTGCCCGTCTGGGCGTCGGTGTCCAGCGGCGCGGGCTGCGCGCCGGCCGGGATCCGGGCGCCGGAGGGCGTGTTCGCCGCCGAGCCGCCCTCCTCCCCGCGGACCTTGCCCTGGGCGACCGCCGCGGCCGCCGTCGCGACCGAGGCGCCGCCGGCGAGCGCGGCCGCCTGCAGCACGGGCTCCGCCTTGCGCATGCCCCAGCGGCCCACCCGGGCCGCCGCGACCGGCGGCAGCACGCCCGCCGCGCGCTGCAGGGTCGGCGCGGAGGCCGCGTCGCCCAGCATCCGGGTGGTGAGCGTGTGCCCGTCCATGGAGGCGAACAGGTGCTGGAACGGCCGGCGGTAGAAGAAGACCGCGATCGTCAGCAGGGCCATGAACATGACCTGCATGCCCCACGGCATCGCCGTGGAGATGATCAGGGCGTAGCCGTACACCAGGACGCCCAGGACCAGCGTCAGCACCGCCTGCCTGAGCAGGGTGCCGACCACCATCTCCACCCAGCGCATCGCGATGATCCGGCCGGACCCCGGATGCACGCCGATCAGCAGGAAGACCGGCGCGAGGATCAGCAGCAGCAGGAACCCGACCTTGAGCACCAGCAGCGAGACGGCCACCAGGAAGATCAGCAGTCCGGCGACCATCGCGGCCAGCAGCGCGCCGATCGCGATGCCCAGCCTGTTTGTCCAATCCTTTCCCTGGAAGAGGAAGAAGATCGGCGTGTTCTCCAGCTTGTCGGCGATCTCCGCCTCGTATCGTGCCTGGTGGGCGCTGACGTTCGGGATTTGCGTCGCCCGCAGCTCGGTCTCGTCGATGGCCTGGACGTCCAGCAACTTGGCGGCGTATGCCGCCACCTGGGGCGCCGCCGGGTCGGCGGTGCCGAACTCGCCCATCAGCCACGGCTTGCAGATCAGGGTGGACCAGAGCGCCTCGGCGTTCTGTTCGACCCCCGGGACGCCGGTCTGGCCGTAACCACCGGACTTCATCTGGGGATTGGTGTCACCCTTGGCAGGAACGCAGGATGTCCCGCCCGCGCCGGGCAGCCCGGAGAAGGCCGAGTTGACGACCTCGCTGGTCTTGTCGGTGACCAGCTTGCCCATGCCGGTGAAGTCGCCGGGGCGGCTGAAGAACCAGACCGCGACGGTGACCGCGAGGACCATCCAGATGACGCCCTCGGCGGTCGTGGTCGCGCGTTTGCGGATCAGGCCGTACCAGGCCAGCCAGATGGCGCCGAGGATCACGATCGGCCGCAGGTACGGCCAGTACATCGCGTTGGACAGGCTGATCACGATGTCGTCGACGACAGCCTTGATCGACTCCAGCGGGCCCTCGGTGGCCGCGGCCTGATAGGTCGTGATGGTCAGCCGGTCGAGTGCCTTGGCCCACGAGAAGATCGTGTTGGCCATCGTGTTGCCCATCACCGCCGCGACGTCGTCGCAGCCGAGCTGGTGGGTGTGCCAGAACTGGCCGCTCATGCCGTAGGTGGCGTAGTTGCCCTGCGGGGCCGGGGCGGAGGTCGGCGCCGGCGCGGCCGGCGCCTCCGGTCTGGCCGCCGCCGCTCCCGCCGTCTCCGGGGCCGGCGGCTTGAGCAGGCCGTCCACGCCCGAGCCGACGACCTCGGGAGCCAGGTCCGGCGAGAGGTCGCAGGGAGCGGCGGCGACGGCGGTGGACGTGCCCGCCGGCGACAGCAGCGGGAGCGCGAGAAACGCGGCCAGCGCCACCAGCGCGATGACGATCCGCCTGCGTAGTCGTCCCTTGCGGGAGTTCTTCAGCCCCTTGCGGGAGCCCTTCATGACCGCACCTCCAGCGCCGCAGCCCCCGGCCTACTGACTCTGTCGCCCCCGGAAAGATCATGCACGTTCTCGCCCGGTTTGTCGTGGGTCGGATTCGTATCGAGCCACCGCACCAGCTCGTCGGAGATGAGGTCCACCCCTATACGGCCCGCACGACCGTCCAGATCTCGGAAGACACACTCGCCGTTGCCCAGCGAGCGCAGGATCGCCTTGTGCTCCTCCGAGGGCTCCACCCCGAGCAGCGCCATCACGTGCTCCACCTCGACCCGCTCGGTCGAGCGGAAGGCGAACACCGACGACAGGCAGTTCGTCACCTGCTCGTTCAGCAGGTCGCCGGCGTTCTGCGAGACCAGCACCAGGGCGGTGTTGCGGGAGCGGCCCATCCGGCTGACCTCGGGCACCAGCTTGGCGCCCTCCGGCGTGGAGGTGATGGCCCAGGCCTCGTCCAGGAAGATCGCCTTGGGGGTCCGCCGGTCGAGGCCGTTCATCAGGCCCCGGGCGAACTGGGCGACCAGGTAGAGCAGCGCCACCGACAGCCGCTGCTCGTAGGAGTAGTCGTCACGGCCGGTGGAGGCGTCCGGGAGGGTCAGGCCGCCGAGGGTGAAGACCGTGGTCCAGCCCTCGGTGTCGATCTGGTCGCCGCCCGAGGGGTCGAAGCAGAGCCGGGCCAGATGCATCTCCGACATCGAGCGGAGCACGGCGCCCAGGTTCTTGGAGGCGGCGTCCTCGGTCTGCTCCAGGAAGTCGACGACCTTGCCCAGCGAGGGGTCCACACCGTTGGAGACCGCCGCGACCGCCTGGATCATCGCCGACTCGCGCTCCTCCGACATGCGCGGGAGCAGCAGCCGCAGGGTCTCGCTGGCCATCGTCTTCTTGGCCGCGATGTCCTCGCCGAAGGAGAACGGGTCGAGCAGGCCCGGCGCGGCCGAGCCGAGCGGGATGACCCGCGCCTTCCGGCCCCGCCGCTGCAGCAGCTGGACCAGGGAGTCGGCGTCGCCCTTGGGGTCGATGACCGCGACCGTCACGCCGCGCAACGCCATCTGGTAGATCATCAGCAGTGCGAGCGTGGTCTTGCCGCCGCCGGGCTCGCCGGTGATCGCGATGGCCGTCGGCCGGTTGCGCGTGGCCGCCACCAGCGGGTCGAAGTGCACGATGCTCCGGGCCCGGCCCAGGGTCTCCCCGACGTAGGGTCCCATCCAGCCGGCGTTGGCCTCGTCCGCCCGGTCGCCCAGGTCCACGGTGGCGGTCGCCATCCCGCCGGCGATGGTGCGCAGCGGCTGCCGCTGCGCGTAGGCGTTGACCCGGACCCGCTCGCCCGGCAGCGCCTCGCAGAACAGCGAGAACTGGTCGCCGGTGGAGTTGACGATGTCGATGCCCAGGTCGCGGTAGTGCTCCACGACCGCCTCGACCCGCTGTATGCAGATCTCCTCCGTCGGAGCGGACACGATCAACCGGTGCCAGCCGTACACGAAGGGCAGGCGCTCCTTGGTGATGCCGTGCTCCAGCATGCGGGCCGCGTCGATCTGCTCGGCCAGCGCCAGCGGCGCCTCGGCGCCCGCCTCCCGGATGTGGATGTCCATGTCACGGGCGTGGGCGAGCTTGCGCGCCACGTCCTTGCTGGCCTTGACCGGCGAGATCAGCCGCATCCTCGAACTGATCTCCACCGGGAAGGGGAGCTGGTCGGCGAAGTGCATCCACGGCTCGCCGTCGGGGAAGGGCATCAGGTCGGGGAACCGGGCGAAGGACAGGTGCGCGACGTAGGAGTCGCCGTCGGGCTGCTCGATCCGGAGCAGCGACCTGCCGTTGTGGATCTGCCCCTCGACGAGGGACTCGATCTCGCCCTGGCCCCAGCGCCGCTTGGGGCTGGCCGAGGCGGGCGGATCGCCCAGCGAGCCGGTCGCGGCGTGCTGGAAGAGCCAGGCGATCTCGGTGGAGGTGGCGTGCCGGGCGTACAGGGCGCTGGCGGACAGGGCCCGGCCCAGCCGCTCCGCCTGCTCCGACCACTTGGCGATCTCCGCCTTGGGGACGTGGTCGTCGTCGATGCCCAGGACCTTCTCGCTGCGCTGGTAGAGGCCGAAGAGCTGGGACAGCACCCCGGTGCCGAGCTGCCTGCCGCGCGCGCCGAGCCGTACGCCGAGATAGACCTCCTTGCTCCAGAAGTCCTTCGCCCAGACGTGCCGGTACATCTCCTCGAGGTAGTCGCGCCAGCCGGGGCCCTCGTCGGAGGTGGCGTTCAGCGCCATGGCCCACTCGGCCGCCGGGTAGGTGCGGTGCGCCACCCGCAGGTGCACCTCGGCGTCCGGCATCCGGATCGCCGCCAGGGCGATCGTGATGTTGGTGACCAGCGCCTCCCGCTCCTCGGGGGTGACGAACTCGTAACTCACGGTCGGCAACCGGAAGTAGGCCCAGACCGACGAGTCGGTCAGCAGGATCCGGTCGTCGAAATATCGGACGGCGAGACGACTGCGTGCCCGCGAGGCGCGGCTCACACGACCTCCTTCACCGGCCGCGTGGCCGGACCCCTGTGACCGGCGGCTCGCCCGCCACGCTCGCTCACGTGCCCACCTCGTTACGCCCGTTCACCACGTCTCCTCGCGCCCGGGGGATCACTGGGCCAATTCCTCCTCGCTGGGTCGGATCGCCTGTGCCGCTCCGAAACCCGCCACCACGACTCCGGCCAGCGCGAGATACGCCCGGCGGCCCGGCGCCCGCAGGTGCGACGGCTCCACCCGCTCGGACCTGTCGGGGGCCAGCTCGTCCTCCCAGGGCACCCGCACGATCGCCCGGCACCGGCCGCGCGCGACCGCCTCGGCCTGCTCCACGTCGCCCATGCTGCGGCGGCTCACCCCGTTGACGACCATGATCGCGCGTCGGCGGAGGTCCGCGCAGCCGTGGCCGTCGAGCCACTCGTAGGTCATGGCCACCGCGTCCGGGCCGTCCTCGCTGGCCGGCACGACCAGGACGAGCTGGTCGGCGTAGGGCAGCACCCGCGCGGCCAGCGCCGCCGCCGGGTCCATGACGATCAGCTTGTAGTGCCGGTCGAGCATGTCCATCGTCTGGCTGAGCCGCCGGTCGGAGAAGAGCGTGCGGTCGGAGAGCCGCTGCTCGGCCCCGGAGTCGCTGTCGCCGGCGATGACTTCGAGGCCGGAGGCGCAGCGGCTGGTGTAGGCGCGCATGCCCAGATAGCCGTGGACGTTGTCGAGGCCGGCCAGCAGGGAGGTCAGGGTCTCGGGCGACTCACCCTGGATCCGGCTGGACAGGGCGTGGATGCCGATGTTGGCGTCGACCGCGAGCACCCGGTCCTCGCGGTATCTGGCGAGGGTGTGGCCGAGCATGAGGGCGGTCGTGGTCTGCCCGGCGCCGCCGGTGCAGCCCAGCACCACCACCCGGCGGCTGCCGGCGAACACCGCCCTGGTCCGTGCCTCGTCGATCTCCGATCCGTCCGTACGGCCCGTGCCGCCGGGCCCGATGACCACCTGGGCCAGCCGTCGCCAGCCTCCCGAGGAGTCGCGGCCGACGACCGACTCCACCCGGCGCACCCTGGCCTCGCCATGGGTGGGCCGGGGCACCGGCACCGCGGGCGCCACCGGGTCGGCCTTGGCCTCGGCCCCGGACGGGACCGCCCGGATCGACACGCCCGCCGACGTCCCCGCGGGCCGGTCCTGCTGCCAGGTCCTCGGCGTCTCGGCGGACTGCCCCATCGGCGCCGGCTGCCCCTTGCGGTGCCTGGTCCACAGGCCGTTGTCGGCCTCCGCCGCCGCGTCGCCCGCCCGCACCTCCGGTCCGGCGGGCCGCCGGACCGGGGCGGGCCCGATGAACCGCGGCTCGGCGGGAGCCTGCTCGGCGGGACCCGCCGCGGCCGCGGGCCGCTCGGGCAGCACAGGCCGTCCGGGCCGCTCGACCGGCGTGGGCCGCCCGGCGGGGTCGGCGGGGGCCGCGGACCGCTCCAGGGCCTCCTCAGCAGTCGTGGACCGCTCGACGGCCTCCTCGGCGGTCGTGGGCCGCTCGGGGAGCCGGCCGGCGGCCCTGGGGGCGGCCACGGGCCGCTCGGCGGGAGCGGTGGAGGCGGTGCCCGTTTGAGCCCCGTCCTGACCGGTCCCGGCCGGAGCGGGGCGCTCGGACTCTGCCGAGGCGGCGAGCCTGCGCAGCCGCCGCAACGCCTCGGTGCCGATCGGCGCGACCGGATCGGCGGGAGCCTGCCCGGGCGGGGAGAGCGGCGCGGCCGGGGCCGCCGGAGCGGGGTCGGCCGGGATCTTGACCAGTGCGGCGGCGGCCGCGGGCGGCGGAGCGAGGGAGACCCGCTCGACCGGCTCCGCCGGAGCGGAGGCGGCCCGCGTCGTCGAAGGGGAGACGGCAGGCGTGGCGGGAGCGGCGGCCACGGGCCCCTCGGCGGGGACCGCCTGCCCGAGGGCCGGAGCGGCCCATGGTGGGCAGCATCGAATCTGCCGGGAGGCAAAGAATGATTATGAAGAGTGTGGGCTGGCGTCGTTTCCATGCGGCCGTGGCGTCAGCGGCCGTGGCCGCGTCCGTCGGTGCGCCGGCGGTGGGTCCGGCTCACGCATCGTCGTCCGGATATGATCGGGCGGCCTTGCAGGCGGATCTGGATGCGATCCGCGACGCCGGCACGCTGGGAGTGCAGGCGCGGGTGGTCTCACCCGGCGGTGACCTGGCCGCGGCGAGCGGTACGGCGGTGCGGGGCCGCAACGTGCCGATCCCGCTCGACGGGCACTTCCGGATGGGCAGCAACACCAAGACCTTCGTCGCTGCTGTGATCTTGCAGTTGGAGGCGGAGGGCCGCCTGTCCCTTGACGACAGCGTCGAACGGTGGCTTCCCGGGCTGGTGCGCGGCAACGGCAACGACGGGCGCGCGATCACCATCAGAAACCTGCTCCAGCACACCAGCGGCCTGTATGACTCCGTGGGCGACATCGAGGAGAAGATGCGCACCGAGCGGGGCTACCGCACCTACCGGTTCCTGCGCATGAACCCGCGGCGGCTGGTGGCTCTCAGCGTCGGCCACCGCCCGCTCTTCGCCCCCGGCGCCCGCTGGAGCTATTCGAACATCAACTACCTCTTGGCCGGGCTGGTCATCGAGCGGGCCACCGGGAACTCCTGGCGCAAGGAGGTGAAGCGCCGGATCATCACGCCGCTGCGGCTGCGGAACACGACGTTGCCCGGCGACTCCCCGCTCCTGCCCAAGCCGCACGTGCAGAGCTACACCCAGGACGCCAAGACCTCCCGGCCGTTCCGCGTCACCCTGCTCAGTCTCGGCTGGGCCGGTGCGGCGGGGGAGGCCGTCACCACCACCGGCGACCTGAGCAGGTTCTGGCGTGCGCTGCTGGGCGGGAAGCTACTGCCGCCGCAGCAGCTGAAGAAGATGACGACCACGGTTCCCATCGGCGCGCCCGGCAGGGAGTTCGGCCTGGGCATGGCCAAGCAGCGACTGAGCTGCGGGGTCACGGCCTGGTCGCACCCCGGCGGCACACCCGGGTTCATCACCGACAACGCCGTCACCCAGGACGGCCGCACCAGCGTGATCGTCTCACGCACCACCTACCCCGGCACACGAGAGCAGGGCCAAGCCACTGCCCACCTGATCGACAACGCACTCTGCGGCACCTCACCGACCGACTGATCATCTCGTGCGGCAGGACCGGTAGCGATGGTCATGGGGTGCCGCGGCGGCACCCCTCGTCATCGAGTGGTGCCGGGGGTGTCCGAGCGGCCGCCGGTGGCCGCGGCGGTGACATTCCCGGCCACCAGCCGCGCACCGGTGCTACCGAGGACGGCCGCGCCCTCCTCGCCGACGGCGCACCCGCCAAGCAGGACCCCCGATGTCCTGGCCCTTCTCGACACCACCCCGTGCGGGAAGTGGGCGCACCGCTCCCCGCTATCCGGTGTGCCCGTCGCCGGGCGGGTCCCCGGCTGCCACGCGGGCGGTGACCAGGCCCGATTCGTAGGCCACGATGACCGCCTGGGCGCGGTCGCGGACGGCGAGCTTGTCGAAGATGCTGGTGATGTAGTTCTTGACCGTGGAGAGGCTGATGTCCAGGGTTCGGGAGATCCCGGTGTTGTCGAGGCCGGTGGCCATCAGACGCCACACCTCGACCTCGCGGGGCGTGAGTTCACCCAGGCCGGTAGGGGTCGGCCGCGTACCATGGGGTGCCCGTACGTAGGTGGAGATCAGCCGGGTGAGCAGGCGCGGCGCCACGGCGGCCTCACCGGCGTGGACGGTGCGGATCGCCGCGCTCAGGTCCTCCGGGGAGCTGTCCTTGGGCAGGAACCCGTAGGCTCCGGCGCGCAGGGCGCCCACGACGTACTCGTCGAGGTCGAAGGTGCTCAGGGCCAGGACCCGGCAGTCGGGCACGGTGGCGGCGAGTTCCCTGGTCGCGCCGACCCCGTCGAGGACCGGCATCCGGATGTCCATCACCACGACGTCGGGGCGCAGTCGGCGGGCGAGGGTGACGGCCTGCGCGCCGTTCTCGGCCTCTCCCACCACCTCGAAGGACGGGTCGGGGGAGAGGATCAGCGACAGGCCGCGCCGGACCAGCGGCTGGTCGTCCACGATCAGCACCCTGATCCTCGGTAGCGTCGGCCCGGTCCCGGTCATCGATGTGCCTCCTCGTGCTGGACGGCCGCCTCGGCCGCCTCGTCCATGGTCAGCGGCAGGTCGGCCACCACGGCGAACCCCCCGCCGGCCTGCGGGCCGGCGCTGAGGGTGCCGCCGTGCAGGGCGACGCGCTCGCGCATGCCGATCAGGCCGTAACCGCCGGAGCCCGCCGTCGGTGCCCTCTCCTGCGGCGGTGTGCCCCCGCCGTCGTCCCACACCTCGAGGGTGATCCGCTCCTGGCGGTACGTCAGCCGTACGGAGGCGCGGGCGGGCCCCGCGTGCTTGCGGGCGTTGGTGAGGGCCTCCTGGGCGATTCTGAACACCGTGAGGCCGACGGTCGGCGGCAGCGGGCGCCGCTGCCCGTGGATGCTGAACTCGGTCGGCAGCCCGGCAAGGCGGGACTCGGCCACCAGGCGGTCGAGGTCGTCGGCGCCGGGCTGGGGCAGCGACGGCGCGGCCTCCGGTTCGTCGCCGGCCCGCAGCACGTCGAGGAGCTGGCGCATCTCGCGCAGCGCGAGCCGCCCGGAGGACTCCAGGGTGACCAGGGCGTCCCGGACCACCTCCGGTTCGGCGATGTTGGCCCGGGCTCCGCCGGCCATCAGCTGCATGGTGGTGATGTGGTGGGCCACGATGTCATGCAACTCCCGTGCGATACGGCGGCGTTCGTCGGCCACCGCACGGTCGGCAAGGAGTCTGCGGTTGGCCGCCACCTGTTGCTGCCAGCGGTTGACCGCCATGGCGGCGCCGACGACGATCAGGGTGGACAGGGGCGCGAAAACGGCGTCCTGCCAGGGCGGAACCCGGCCGCCGCTCTGGCTCAGCAGCGTCAGCGACACCGTCGCGACGGCCGCGACCGCGGTCACCCGGCTGCGGCAGGCCCTGGCGACCGAGTACAGGGCGACCAGCAGGACGGCACCGAAGTGGCTGGGCAGCGGCACGGTCAGGGTGGCCGTCGCATCGAGCACCAGTACGGCGGCGAGCGCCGCCACCGGATGGCGGCGCCGGGCGAGCAGCGGCAGGGCCGCCAGCGCGACGAGGAGGAACCCGACCACGCTCACGGCGTATCGGCCGTCGGGGTCGTCGAAGAACACGTAGCTGAGCAGGTTCATCACACACGCCCCGCCGGTCACGAGTGCGTCGTTGCGGGTCCACGGCGGCTCGGCGCTGTCGATGTGCGGCAGCTCCCGGGCATCGCCAGGCCCGACGTGTCGGTCCCTGGGCATGTCTGTTCCCCCTGTATCCGGCCTCCCGGCCCCCGGATCAGGGTTGCACAGCAGCCGCGGTGGCAGCACCGTCGGCGGCGGTCCGCGGCCCCCGTCCCGGACGCGGCCCCGGTCCGGGACCAGGACCAGGGTCCTGGTCCCGGACCGGGGGAAGGACCCAGGGCCCCGGTCCGGATCATCCGCCGCCAGGAGGTTTGCCGCCTCTCGGAGTGATGGTCTGGATACCGGCCGGGAGCCCCCGGCAGACGTCCGCAGTCAATACCGTCCGCCGGAGGACATCGTGATCCGTGCCCTGACCGGATACTCCACCAGACACCCATGGAGGGTCATCGCCCTCTGGGTGGTGCTGGGTGTCGTGCTGAGCGCCCTGACCCCGACACTGATCGCCGGCGTCACCCAGAACCAGACCGGGAACTTCCTGCCCCGCAGCTACGACTCGGCCGCCGCGCTGCACATCGCCCAGGAGCGGTTCGGGGTGAACCCCGACGCCACCACCGTGACGGTGCTGGTCGCCCGGTCCGACGGCAAGGCCCTCAGCGCCGCCGACCAGAAGCGGGTCGAGGCCGAGGCGGCGAAGCTGGGCAAGCGCCGGGTGATCATGCCGAGGGAAGACGACGGCCCGCAGTTCCTGGTCCCGGACCGCTCCCAGACGCCCCGGATCGCCCCGGCGATGATGGCGCCCGACCGGAGTTTCGAACTGCTCTCCGTCGAGCTGATCGGCAATCGCACGGACAAGGGAGTCCAGGGCGTCTACCGGACCTTCCGGGACGCCGCCCGGACGCAGTTCTCCGAGGCGGGGATGCGCACCGGTTTCACCGGTGCTCTCGCCGACACCGTCGACACCACCGATTCCCACAAGACCGCCGCGATGGTCGGGGGCGCCCTCATCATGGGACTCATCATCCTGCTCAACGTGCTGGCGTTCCGCAGTGCACTGGCAGCCCTGCTGCCGCTGCTCGCGGTCGCCATGATCGGCTTCGTGGCGACCGGAGCCGTCGTGGGTGGCGCGATGCTCACCGGGCGCAAACTCGACCCGGGCATCACGGGGGTGATCAACGTGGTCCTGCTCGGCATCGGCATCGACTACCTGTTGTTCCTGCTGTTCCGCTTCCGCGAGCAACTGCGGGCCCGGCCCGAGCAGTCAGCCCGCGAGGCGGCCGAGCAGGTCTCCGGCCGGGTGGGCACCGCCATCACCTCGGCGGCGCTGACCATCGTGGCCGCCTTCGCCACGCTGGGCGTGGCGACCTTCGGGCAGTTCCGCTCGATGGGCCCCGCGATCGCCATCGCGGTCCTGGTGACGCTGCTCGGCAGCCTCACCCTGCTGCCGGCACTGCTCGCGGCCACCGGCCGCAAGATGTTCTGGCCCTCCCGGACCCTTGGCCACGAGCCGCGCGAGGGCCGTGCCGCCCGCTTCGGGGCACTGGTCACGCGACGACCGCTGACGATGCTGACCGGCTCCGTCGCCCTGCTTGCCGCGCTGGCCGCCGGGCTGGTCGGCATCCACATGGACTACGGCCGTGGCGGCTCTGACGCCCGGACCCCCGCCGCGGCCACCGCGGCCGAGATCTCCCGCACGCTGCCGGCCGGCGTGTCGGATCCGACGAGCGTCTTCGTCACCGCCACCGACGGCGGAGTCCTCACCGCCGGTCGGCTCGACGGCCTCTCCCGTGCGCTCACCCAGGTCAAGGGCGTGGGCCAGGTCGCGCGGACCGTCCTGAACAAGGACCACCGCGCCGCCAGGATCGACCTGTACACGACCGCGGACCCGCAGAGCCAGCAGGCCCGCGACCTGGCCTCCGGACCGATCCGGGCCGCGGTCGCCCAGCACACGCCCGCCGGGACGACGGCACACGTGGGCGGGACGGCGGCGATCATCGCCGACATCTCGGCCGCCGTCGACCACGACCTGAAGATCGTGTTCCCGGTCGCGGCCGGGCTGATCGCGCTGATCCTCCTGCTGCTCCTGCGCAGCCTGCTCGCACCGGTGGTCCTGATGTTCTCCGTCGGGCTCGGCTTCGCCGCGACCCTCGGTGCCGCCACGCTGCTGTTCCAGCACGCCCTCGGCACTCCGGGCGTCAGCTACACCCTCCCGCTGGTGCTGTTCCTGTTCGTCGTGGCGCTGGGCACCGACTACAACATCCTCATCGCCGACCGGATCCGGGAGGAGATGCAGCGACCGGGCCCGGCCCGCGCCGCCGTGGCCCGCGCGGTACGGCACACGACACCGGCCATCGCGACGGCCGGCCTGGTGCTGGCCGCCTCCTTCGCCAGCCTCGTCACGTCCCCGGGCAACGAGCAGATGGCCTTCGCGATGACGCTGGGCATCATGCTCTCCGCGCTCGTCGTGTCGCTGGCGCTGGTCCCCGCCCTCGCCGCACTCCTCGGCCGGGCCATGTGGTGGCCGCTCCGCCCGCGGCCCACCAAGGACGGCCACAGGCAGGACCGTGCGACCGGACCTGCTCCGGAACCCGACCGGGTCACGGCCTGCTGAGGCTTGGACCGGAGCCCGGCCCCGAAACGGCGGTCGGGGCCGTCAACCAGACGACCCGGACCAGGCATCAGGCTCTGACAGCGCGCCCGGGCAGGGCGGTCGGCAACAGATGCTCGTCGCGGACCACGAACCGGCCGCCGACAAGGACGTGAACGAACCCGGAGGAATGCCTGACCGTCTCGGTGTAGGTGGCACGGTCGCTGACGGTCTCGGGGTCGAAAACGGTCAGGTCGGCGTCGCAGCCCGCCTGAACACGGCCCTTGCGCCGCATCGCCGGGACACCCGAGCCCACCACGTCGGCGGGGATGAGCGTGCACCGGCGCACAGCCTCGGGCAGCGACAGGACACCGTTCTCCCGGACGAGCCTGCGCAGTGTCCGGCCGTAGGTGCCGGCCGTACGAGGGTGGGTGACGGCGTCGGGCCCGAGCGGCCAAGAGAGCGGGTCGGGTGCTCCCGAGCGCCACAGGAGGGGTACGGCGTCGGTGGCGACAGCGGCGTCGGTGAAGGTGAGGGCCCGCTGGATGTAGTCGAACTGGGCGGGGTCGTCCTCGTCGAGCAGGTGGACGAAAGCCGCCGAGCCGGGTTCGCTCTCGCGGATCCGACGCAGGGTGTCGGCGTCGGGGATACGCCCCTCGGCGCCGAGCAGGCCGATGGAGTGCGGGGTCAGCCCGCGCCGGTGGAGGAGCTCCGGGGCGAGGAAGGCCGCGCCGACGCCGGTCATGCCCGCGCCGTAGGGGTAGGCCTCGGTGGTGACGCGCGAGCCTTCGGCGCGAACCTTCTCCACCAGGCCGAGCACGCGGTCGACATGGCGGATGGAGGTGCTGTTGACGTGGCAGTAGTGCATGTGCGCGCCGGTCTCGGCGGCGGCGCGGACGATCTCCTCGGCGCCGTCGACGGGAGTGGTGGGGTCCATCTCGACAAGTTCGCGGGCGTGGGTGTAGGTGGGCAGCCCGACGCGGGCGGCGAGGGCGGCCACGGCGAGGTACTCGGAGGGATCGACGCGGGGCGCGTAGCCGACGAGGATGCCGATGCCGAGCGCGCCGTCGCCGAGGTCGCGCTCCAACATGCCGACGATGCGGTCGACGACATTTCGCGGAGCGGCGCGCTGCCATTCCTCGCGGCCGATGTTGGCGAGGAAGTCGTTCCTCAGGTCGCCGCTGGTGTCGAGGCCGAGGAGGACGGCCATACGGGCCACGGCCCAGGAGGTGGCGAAGCCGTAGTTGAGGGGCCTGCCCTCGATCTCGGCCCTGCGGTAGGCGGCGGCGACCGGGTAGGCGCCGGCCTCGAGTTCCAGGACGGTGGTGACGCCGTCGAGCGCCTGCAGGCGGTGGCCGGCGACGTCCATGCTGTGGCTGTGCAGGTCGATGAAGCCCGGGCTGACGACCAGGCCGGCCACGTCGACGGTGGTGACGCCGTCGAGCGGCTGGTCGGAGACGGCCTGGATGACCCCGCCATTGACGCCGACGTCGCGTACGGCGTCCAGGCCGGTCTCGGGGTCGATGACCCGGCCGCGGGCGAGGACCAGATCGTATGTCGTCACGCGAACTCCTTCGTTCCGAGGCTGAACTGCTCAGGGCGCTGGGGCACGATCAACGCGATCAGCGCGCCGAGGACGGTGGTGGCGATGAGCAGGCCGAAAGCAGCGGTGTAGGAGAACTTGTCGACCAGGAACCCCATGAGGACGGGGGCGAGGACGCCGGCGATCTGACCTCCGACGTTGACGACGCTCATGCCCGATCCGATGACGGCGGGCGGCAGGGCGCGCACGGGCATGCCGAGGATGCCCATCGCGGAAAGGCCCGCCACGCCCATGGCGAGGGTCTGGTAGACGGTGAACCCGACAGCGGAGTCGGCCATCAGCATGAGCACCAGGAGCACGGCGGTGACCAGGAGCAGGGGGATGACGTAGAGCCGGGCCCTGTCGTGGAAGAAGCGGTCGAACAGCCAGCCGCCGAGGAAGACGGTCGCGCACGAGACCAGGCCGGGGATGGCGGACATGACGCCGGTGTTGATGAGGGAGATGCCGCGCTCCTCCAGCAGGTAGCTGGGCACCCAAGTGATCAAGCCGTAGCCGAGCATGTTGGTGGTGCAGAAGAGGGCGGCGAACTTCCAGACCGATGGCGAGCGCATGACGGCGCCGAGGCTGGTCCCCTTGTCCTGAACGACGTCGGAGCCGTTGAGGTGGGCGGGCAGCGCCTTGGGCAGCAGCTTCCAGAGCAGAACGCCGATGGCGACACCGGCGGCGGCGGTGACCCAGAAGGTGTGGCGCCAGCCGAGGGCGAGGATGAGCGGCGCGACGACGAGCGGGGCGACGCCGGCACCGAGCTGGTTGGAGGCGAGCATGGCGCCGGCGGCGGTGGCGCGGACGGCGGGGGTGGTGCGTTCCGCGATGGCCTTGAAGGACGCGCCGGGAAAGAGGCCCTGGCCGACGCCGAAGAGAGCACGGATGACGAGGAGGGATGCCAGACCCCAGGCGATACCGGTGAGGGCGGTGAAGAGCGACCAGAGCAGCAGAGAGACCATGAGCTGGCGGCGGGCGCCGAACTTGTCGGCGAGGATGCCACCCGGCACCTGGCACAGCAGATAGACCAGGGAGAAGGCGGTGATCAGCCAGCCTTGCTCGGTCTTGGTGAGCGCGAACTCCTCGCCGATGAACGGCAACGCGACGGCCATCATCACCCGATCGACGTAGTCGATCACCCAGACGCCCATGAGCAGGCCGACGGTGACGGTCGCCGTTTTACGTATTTGCGCGGGCGCCAGGGTGGGGGTGTCTTCGGCGAGTCCCATTCACAGGCCTCCGGAGCTTTGAGATCAATGTTCCAGCAACCCTCCATCACGTCACCCGGGAGTGCTTCGTGCAGGAACATGAAGTCGGGGCCGCCGGCGGTGCGATCGAACCAAGATCTGTCCACCGGTGGTGAAACGCCTCGGTGGTGCTCCACCCGGGTCCAGGTGATGAGCCCCCAGAACGTCCCAGGAGCCTAGGCGTCAACCCGCACCGCGGTGCCGACTTCACCTTCCTCTGTGGGTTCGGGCTTGTGTGGGCTGACCCCCTGCCGGCATCGGACGGCGTCCGCCGGTAACGCGCGGTCTCAGGGGCCGGACGTGCCGGGTCCCGCTCCGGCACGGTCGCCGGGACCTACCACACCGACCGGTGGCACCCGATGAAGGTTCCCCGCCTGGCGGAGCGACTACGGGTGCCGGCCCCGGCCGCTCGGCCTCGGCGCGGGCCGGGCCGTCCCACAAGCGGCGATATACGGTGGCGGGCGGCAGGCCGGCGCGGTGCCGTCCGGATGTGCGGAGATACTCGGTCACGAGGCCACCCACCCGGCGATTTTCTCCTGCCGTTCGACCTCGACCTCCAGCGCGTCGAAGGTGTCGGCGTTCAGGTCGGGTCTGGCTCCAGCGAGCAACGCCTCCCGGGGGAACGCTTTTTCACGGAAGGCCCGGAAGCGGCCCCGGTCACTACGGAGCTCTTTCCATCGTGAAGGCGCTGGTCAGGATAGGTCTGCGGAAAGCAGCGGCGGATGAGAGGAGGCTCCCGACAAGACAGCAGTCGACCAAGATCCGATGCCCCAACCGGGAGCCTCGTTGCTGTCTTACCGTGCCGCGATTCCACTGTCCAACCACACCCTGATGCGCCTGGCCGAGCTCATCCGCACCCGGCACGCCGAACGCCGCTCCCGGTGGCGGAAGTCAGACCCGGCGCAGCAGGCGCTACTGGTCCTGGCCCGCTTGCGCATTGGCGACACCTACGCCCGCCTGGCCGCCGGATTCGCCGTGGGGACCCCCACGGCCTGGCGCTACGTCCGCGAAGCCGCCGATCTCCTGGCCGCCCTGGCCGACGACGTGCACGCCGCCGTCGGGCGCGCATCCCGGCCGGCCTACACCATCCTGGACGGCCCTCTCATCCCGATCGACCGCCTCGCCGACGAGCGGCCGTATTACAGCGGCAACCACAGGCGGCATGGAATGAACGTGCAACTGCTGGCCGACCCCATGGGCCGACTGGTGTGGGCCTCGCCCGCGCTGCCGGGCGCCGTGCACGACGTGAGCGCCGCTCGGAAGGCCGGCCTGATCGATGCCTTGACCAGCGCCGGCGTGAAGATCTTTGCGGACAAGGGTTGTCAAGGCGCGGGCGGCACGGTTCGGACGCCGTTCCAGCGGCATCGCCATCGTCCCTGGTTGTCGCGCGGGCAGCGGGACGTCAACCGCGCCCATGCCCGTGTCCGGGCCATCGGTGAGCGTGCCGTCGCGACCTTGAAGGGCTGGAAGGTGCTGACCAGGCTGCGCTGTTGCCCGCATCGAGCGACCGCGCTCGTGCAGGCGATCCTTGTGCTGCAGCTCGTGGAAGAAGGCCGCTACTCAGGATGAAATGGATCTTATCGTGTCGGTGGGCGCTGCGAGCATGACGGGATGATCGCGATTCCTGACGACTACTCCTGGTTCTCCCGTGAGCGCTTCCCCGAGTTCGCGGATGCCTACTGCTTCACCTACGTCCGCGGCCTGACGCTTGAGGAAGTGGTGACCCGGCTCGGCGTCCGGGTCGAAGACTGCTCTCGCGTGACGCTTGATGAGCTGATCCGGTGGCAGACCTTCGGTGCCGTCGCCGTCGGAGACTGGGTGCTCCTCGTCGAGGCCTGCAGCGGGCTCGGCGTCACCGAAGAGATCATCATGCCGCTGTCGGCGGGCACCCGTCTCATCTCCCACTTCTACCTCGACGTCGATGACATGGACTACTTCTACTGGATCGACGACGGGAAGATCCGGTTCGAGTTCGCGCACGACGAAGGCTATTCCCACCGGATCGACGACGGGAGGATCCAGTTCATGTTCAGGCCCCACGAAAGCTACTCGGAGGAGATGCCGGACGAACTCGCAGAGATCCTGGAGCGGATCGACTCCCCCGTCTACTCGATCGCCGCCCCCCACAAAGGGCCGGCGTTCCTCATGGCCGAGCGCCTCACCGGGATCACGATGACGCCGCAGCTGCTGGAGGAGTCCACCTACCTGGGCGGAGTCGTTCCCGGATCGAGGTGAGCAGGATCCATCGTCTGCAGCCCCCGCGGGTTGGCAGGCGGACGGTGGATCACTTCGCTGCACGCTCCTGCAGGTTTCACGGGGGCACTGTTCTCCGCAGGCCTGCCGCACCAGGCCATCAGGATGAAAAGCCTCAGCGCTGCAGCGTCGTCGATCACGATCAACATCCGCCGCCCATCCAATACCGAACGCAGCAGTGCGGCCCGGCCCGCAGTGGACGCCGGCAGATCATGCACGGGCACGCCAGTGACGCCAGCAATTCGGCGAGCACCTCGTTGACGTTTGACCGGCGTCCAGCGGCGTACAGGGCGCGTATCAACAGCTCATCATGTCGCCGATGGTGTCCAGCGCCAGGGGGATGGTGAACGCATCAAGGAGATCGGCTGGCTCACCTTCGTCGATCATCGCCTTCAGCCGGGCTGCGGCCCGGTCCTCGACCTCCTCGCGGCGTTTTTCGATCGCCTGCGCGGTGAATCAGTCCTTGACGACGTTGCGTACCGCCGCGTGGTTGTCTCCGTCCAGGCCCAAGATGGTGCCTTCGAGACCGACGTCGTCGACGTCGCGAGCGGCTTCCCGGGAGAACACCTTCTGGTCGCGCAGGACCTCCATGACATCGTCGTAGCGGGTGATGAGCTTGCCGAGGGTGCCGTTGGCGCGAAGGACGTCGGCGACGCCGGTGCCGGCCTCCCGGATGTCGTGGTACTTCTGGTTTTTGTACAGGCCGGGCTGGTTGACTCCGTCAGCGTCCTGATCGAAGGGATGGGCGATCGGACAGGTGGCAGAGCTTTCCGGATCGACGGTGGCGGTCATCGAGGGCGGGGATCCTTTCAATCACGTGACATGCGCGCGCAGCGCAGCAGGTGCTTGTAAAGCGGCTCTGGGTATCGGAGATATCCGGGGAGGCACGGCGGGTCAAGAGGCGACCGTCAAGACGATCGCGGCGGTCGAGGTGCCGATGACCGCTCCGACCACCGTCTGTGGCGGCGTGTGCTCGCCCAGGCGCACACGCCCCCATGCTGAGGCGGCGACCACAACCACACCGGCGGCGGCCGCCGGGCCAAGACGCATCACGGCCCAGGTGACGCAGACCGCCGGGGTCGCGGTGTGCCAGGACACATCCCAGCGGGCCGTGAGAGGTGCCAGTACGGCGAGCATCACCAGCGGTGCCACCATCACCTCGACGACCTGGACAGGCGCACCAGCCATGATCAACACTGACAACCCCACGACCAAGGCTGTGGCCGCCAGCAGCAGCGGCGCGACGCGGCCACGGTCCCCCTTGGCCATGGAGCCCCCGCCGGCGTGGAAGGCGGCGATGGGCAGGCCCGCGCAGAGCAATGCCGATGGCAGCCCCCATTCCAGGCCTGACAGCGTGTTTGGGAGCTGATCGAACCGCTGCTTCCCGCTGCGCACCGGGACGGCCATAAGGAGAAGCATCCCCGCCGGGACATCGTGGACGCGATCTCCTACGTGGTGCGGACCGGATGCTCCTGGCGGCAGTTGCCGGTCGACGTCCCGCCCTGGCAGACGGTGTACTGGCACTTCGTGCGCTGGGAGGAGCAGGGCGTCACCCAGAGGATCCTGGACGTGCTGCTCCGGCGCGTCCGCGCCGGAGCCGGGCGGGATCCGGAGCCGTCGGCGGCGGTCGTCGACAGCCAGAGCGTCAAGGGTGCCGATACCGTGGGCACCGCTACCCCTGATACAGCTGTCCGTCCTTGCCGTGGGAGATCTTCCGGGCCAGGGCGTGACGGCCTTGACAGTGACGACTACCGGGTGCGGGCATGCCGGTTCTCCACTGTGGTGTCCTCGGGATCGGAGTCGACCTGTGCTGTCACGGATCTGGGGAGCCAGCGGAGGGCGAGAACGCCGAGTGCCATGTGCAGGGCGGCGGCCACCGCGGCGGCCAGGTGCAGGCCGGAGACGAAGGCCGTCTCCGCCTCCGCGACCACCGCGGGCGCGAGGTCCGGAAGCTGGAGGGTCTCGTCCAGGGTGGGGGCCAGGTCCGGCCCCTGAAGTCGGAAGACCAGAGCGGCGAGCGAGCCGAGGAGCGCGATGCCGAGGGCGTTGCCGATCTCGTTGCTGGTCTCTGCGAGCGCGCCCGCCGAGCCGGCTCGTTCCGCGGGGACGGCACCGACGGCAGTGTCGGCGACGACGCTGAAACAGATGCCGTAGCCGACGCCCGAGATGACGGTGGAGGCGACGTACCAGCCGATCCCGCCCGTGATCGCCGTGGGGAGCAGGAACAGCAGGCCCGTCGCGATGGAGAAGTGGCAGAGGATGAGGGCGGTCCGCTTTCCGATGCGATCGACCACGAAGGGGGTGACGACGCAGGTGATGGTGAGAACCACGGCGCCGGGAATCGCGAGGAGCGCCGTGTGCAGGACGGGCAGGTCGAGGACGGACTGGAGGTAGATGCCCGCCAGGTACGCGGCCGCCGACCACGCCGCCAACGGCAGTAGACCGGTGATGATCGCCACCGTGAAGACCCGGTCGCGGAAGAGCGAGAAGTCGATCAACGGATGCCGAAGGCTCCGCTGCCGACGGACAAACCACGTCAGCAGCACCAGCCCTGCGATCCCCACGAGAACCGGGATGATCGACAGACCTTCGGCGGCGGCGTGCTTGAGGCCGTAGATCGTGAGCAGCAGGCCGGTCGCGGAGGTCACGACACTGATCGCGTCGACGCGACCCGGGCGAGTCGCGCGCACCTCACGGAGCAGGATCGGCGCGAAGAACAGGAACAGGGCGATGACGGGAAGGTTGATCAAGAAGACCGAGCCCCACCAGAACCTTTCCAACAGGATGCCGCCGGCGACCGGACCGACGGCGAACCCCGCCGCGAACGCCGCGGCGAAGACGCCGATGGCTTGCGCCCGTCGCCGCGGGTCGGCGAACAGCTCGCTCAATACGGCCAGAGCCGATGGCAGAAGGGTCGCACCCGCTACTCCCATCAGCGCACGGGCGACGATCAAAAGCTCGGCGCTGGGCGCGAACGCCGCCACCGCGGAGCCGACGCCGAAGACCGTCGCGCCGATCAGGAGCAACCTCAGCCGGCCGTACCGGTCGCCGATGTTGCCGAACGCGACCAGCAGGGAGCCGACGGCGAAGCCGTAGACGTCCAGGATCCACAAGGCCTGGTCGGCGGTTGGCCTGAGGGCCTGGCTGATCCGGGGTATCGCCAGGAACAGGATCGACCCGTCCATGGAGACCAGCAGTACGGGCCCGAGGATCACCAGAAGGCCGAGCCAGGCCCGCAGGCCCGGTGAGTTGTGCGCGTGCTGTCGAGACATGTCGTCGACAGTCCGGCAGGAAAGGCTCGGCAACCATCCCCCTGCTGTGGGTGCACCCGGCAGGTACACCCACAGGCGTGCCCGGTCGGCCTAGGCTCGATGTCGTGGAAAGTCTCGGAGCGTTTCTGAAGAGCCGTCGTGATCGGGTCACGCCGGCCGAGATCGGGCTACGCACGTTCGGAACCGCTCGCCGGGTTCCCGGCCTGCGACGTGAAGAGCTCGCCCAGCTCGCGGGGGTCAGCGCCGGATACTACACACGCCTGGAACAGGGGCAGGCGGAAACCGCCTCCAAGCAGGTGCTCGACGCCCTCGCACGGGTGCTGCAACTCGACCGGATCGAGACCGTTCACCTGCACAACCTCGCTCGACAACCCGCCAATCCCCGTCTCTCCCGACCGCCCCATGAGAAGCCCCACCCACGCGTTCTCGCACTCCTGGAATCACTCGGGGACGCGACGCCGGCGGTCGTGCTCGGCCGCCGTGGCGACGTGCTCGCATGGAACCGTGCAGGTCACGCGCTCATGGCCGAGCACATCGCATTCGACGCGCCACAGGAGCCGACGCACCGCCCATCCATCCCGAGGATGTTCTTCCTCGATCCGCTCTCCCGCGACCTGCACCGCAACTGGGACGAGCTGGCCCGCATCCACGTCGCCTATCTCCGGCTCACCGCGGGCCGGTTCCCCACGGACGCCCGCCTGGCGGAGTTGATCGGAGAGCTCACGATGCGCAGCGACGAGTTCGCGATGATGTGGACGATCGGGGAGGTCGCAGACTGCACCGTGGGCACCATGCACCTGCAACATCCCACCGTCGGTGCCGCGAGCGTGGACTACCAGGTCTGGCTTCAGCCCGACAGCCCCGACCACCGGCTTGAGATATACACCCCGAACGACCCGAGCTCCGCCGACGCCCTGCGAATCCTGGCGCATCAAAGCCGCCGGGACACCGGGCCGATCTCTGGCGCCGGATCCGTTCGGTGACGGCGCGGCGGAGAAAACCGGCCAGGGGGAGCACCAGGGGGAGCAGGAGCGTCGCCGTCCAGCCGGACCGTACCGGCTCGTGCATCTGCGAGCTGCTCGCGTGTCCCTGATCCGGGCGGCGGCCCCGCCGGGCTCCTCCACGGCCGGGGAGCGCTCGGCGGCCGGTTACGGCCAGAGCATCTCGCGTGACCAGTCATCACCTGTCCGCCGGTAGCGCAGCCGGGTGTGCCGCCGGTCGGCGTCGGCCTGCCAGAACTCGACCTGCTCGGCGCGCACGCCGTACAGGGTCCAGTGCGGGGCGACGAGACCGGGATCCTCCTCGATCTCCGCGTACGCCCCGGCCAGGGCCGCGTCGAGCTCGGCGGGGTCGGCCAGCACCTGGCTCTGCCGCCCGACCAGCGCCTCCGCCCGGGAGCCGGGCGGCCTGGCGAGGAAGTCCTGGGCGCTGTCCTGCCGGTCGGCGGGCCGTACGGCGCCGCGGATCCGGATCTGCCGTCCGACCGTGGGCCAGAAGAAGGTCAGCGCCGCGTGCGGGTGCGCGGCGAGCTGGCGGCCCTTGGGGCTGGTGGAGCCGGTGGCGAACCGCCATTCGCCGCCGGTCAGGTTCTTCAGGATGAGCACGCGGGCGGCCGGGCGCCCGTCGTCCACGGTGGACAGCGTCATGGCGTGGGGTGCGGGGACCCCCGCCGCGATCGCGGCCCGCAGCCACTCGACGAACAGCTCGTCCGGGTCGTCGGGCGCCGTGGCCGGGTCGAAGGCGGGCATGGACTCGGGGAAGACGGGCAGCCCGCGGAGCAACTGCCGCAGATCGGCGACGGGCATGACTCTCCTGATGCTCGTGGGACGTCGAGACGTCATGATCGTAGTGAACCGGCGGCGCCCGGCCGTCCGGCCCCGCCGGTGGAGGCGCTCCAGGCGTACGGGAGGTCTCCCCGGGATCCGGCTAGGCGTACCAGTCGCCGGCGATCTCCTGGATCGTCTTGCCGCCCGGGGGCAGGGAGCCGCCGACGGTGAGGACCTGCACGACCGACTGCGGGTTGTTGAGCAGGCTGAAGACGTAGAACGAGCCGCCGTCCCGGGTGCGGAAGCCGTAGGCGGGGGTGAACGACCTGAAAGTCCCGTACAGGCCCTTGACGACCCTGGGGTAGGCGAGGCGGCTGTAGTTGTCCTTGGCCAGCCGGTAGCCGAGCGTTCCCGCCCGCTTGTGCGTGGAGCCGTTCCAGAAGGTCATGTACTCCAGGGCGATGGCCGTGCCGTCCACGCGCGACGCGGCGGTGACGTATCCCTCGGAGTCCAGGCGCGGTGCGGGCACCCGCCGGCCGTAGTGCAGCGGGGTCTTCGCGGCCAGTTTGAAGGACTCGCCCTCCGGCCGCCAGAAGGCCATGACGTGCGGCCGGTCCTGTCCCCGGTAGGTCGCCTGGAGGAGGAACCACTCCCCGCCGGGCGGTTGCCGGCGGGGCACGTAGTAGGTCTGCCTGCCGGTCAGCCGGATCGGCTTGCGGAACTTGTTCTTGTCGCCGTCCTTCACATGGCCCTGATCGATGACCACCTCGTGCCGGGTGCCCTCCCAGAACAGCTCGTCCCTCTTGGACGCGTCGTCCCACCAGTCGCGATCCCGGACCGTCCTGTTGTGCTCGGCCACCCAGGACGCCGCGGCCTTCTTGGCGTCGGAGACGGTGAGCCGGATGCCCTCGGACGAGGCGGAGGGCGAGGGCGCCGGGGTGGGGGCCGTGGTGGAGGCCGGGGTCGGAGCCGTGCCGGACGGGGTGGGAGAGGCCGTCCTGGGCGGGGCGGCCGGCTGGGCGAAGGGGGCGGGCACCAGGCCGCAGCCGGTGAGGGCTGCGGCCAGGACGGCGATGAACGGCGCCTTTCGCACGGTGTCGGTCCCCTTCGCCTACTGCGACAAATGACAACGCGAAAGACCGTACCGGACACTCCACCGGGCCGTGATCGCGGGCATGGTCCGGCCGGCGGCGGCCGTCCCGCGTCCGGCCAGGTCACGCTCCCGGGGAGCGGCCTCGGGTCACCGTCCGTCCCCGGACCGCCGGATCCGGGTCCGGGTCCGGATCCGGCCTCTCACAGGCGCGTGCCCGGGGCCATCGGGGTGATGTCGAGCCGCCCGTCGTCGCAGACCCTGGCGGTGAAGGGGATCTCCAGGTGCGCGACCTCGTCCGGCGGGATGATCATCAGCCGTGCGGAGACCGGGCACCTCCGCTCGCCGCCGCTGGGCACCTCGGTCCAGTGGATCCTGGCGTGGGCGCCGGCCCCCGGCCGCAGGGTGACCCGGTGCGGCCGGACGTTCTCCCTGCGCGTCCTGGTGCGCAGCGCGTCGCCGTCGCGGTCGATCATGATCAGGCCGGCGAAGCCGTACACCCAGCAGGTCCGGGTGGAGCCGTTGGTGACCACCAGCGGCGCGTACCGCTGGCCCGCCCCGGCGTCCACCGGGCCGATCCGCGCCGCGAGCGCCTCCGTACGGCACCGCCCGACCGCCGACCCCGCGGTGGAGGAGCCGGATTCCGCCGCTTCCGTGCCCGCCGCGGTCGAGCCCGCGCCCGTGGACCGCGTGCCCGTGCCGGTACCCGCGCCCGTGAATCGCGTGCCCGCCGCCATGGAGCCCGCGCCCGCGTGCCGTACGCCCGCGCGCGTGTCCGCGGTCCGTACGTCCGCGGCGGGTGAGACGGCGGCCCCGGCGGCGGATGCCCGGGCCGGTGTGCTGTCCTGTCCGGACTGTCCGGAGGGGGCGGGGGAGCCGCACGCGGCCGACACCGCCAGCACGCCCGCCATCACCGTCGAGAGAGCCGCCAGCCGCCCGGCACCGTTGGATCGTTTCATGCCCCGTTGGACGCGCGCCGCACGGGTTTTGTTGCCGCCTCCCGGGGCCGGTCCGGGCCGCCCCCGTGACGGTCAGCTCTCCGGAGGGTGCCCGGACCGGGCCACCTCGAGAACGCGCCACGCCCAACGCGGATCCTCGACGCTCCCCTGGAGCGTGACGGCCGAGGCCACGGCATCGGCCAGTTCGGCGTGAGGCGTCCCCCAGAAGGCGAGGAGCGACAGGGCGAACGCCCGTATCTTCCAGCTCTCGTCACCGCGGGCGTAGGAGTTCACGAGCCGGACGGTGTCCTCGTCCAGAGGATCGTCATGGGGGGAGAGGCTTTCTGCGATCAGATACAGCTGCTCGTCGCTTCCCGGGCCGGCGGTGGCCAGCTGTGAGACCAGGTAGGGCAGATCCAGTAGATCCAACAGATCCAGCGGCAGGTGCCTCCATACCGTGACGAGCAGTCCGGTGAGCCGCCTCTGCAGGTCTCCTCCGCGGAACTCCCGCTCTATCTCGTCGGCGCTCGCTCCGGCGGACAGCAGAAGGTATGCCGCGCTCGGGGGGTGAGGGGTGCTGGAGCCGTTCCTGAGCTGTGCGGGCAGCCAGTCCAGTATGTCGCGGGTGTAACTGTCGCGGAGGGGATGATCCGTGACGAACTTGTACAGCGCGCTGCAGCACGCGTAATGGATGTTCCTGTGTTCCGTGGTCAGCGCGACGTGCTTCATCCACTCGTACTTCTCCTCCGCCTCGGCGATGGAGGAGAGCGCGGTGTCCATCGCCGTGCCCGATGGGAGCATCTGGAGGGCCTCGGTGAGAAGTCCGGTGACCGCAGCCGGGGGCCGGTCACCTTCCTGGGCTCGCACCAGGACGAGACGGGCCAGCAGCCGGGTCCTGGCGTCGGGATGGTCCTCGTTGACGGCGTGGAGGACCTCCTGCAGGAGCGGTTCCCGCCATGACTCCCTGATCAGGGAGTAGGAGCTCTCGAAATACGGCTGGTCGAAGTAGAACTCCTGGCCGAACACCTTGAGCGCGGTGAACGCGACGGTGAGCCGGAGGGCGCGCGGGTCACCCGCCCAGTGTCCGGTGAGATAGGGGACGGCGATCTCCGTGATGTGCCTGCGCTCCCGGTCCACCCGGGCGGCGATGACCTCCAGGAGGGCCTCGTCCAGTGACCAGCTCCTGGTCAGCGCCCTGAGCGCCTCGCCACGGACGCGGGCGTGCCGGTCGGAGTCGAAGACGTCGAGCAGGGCGTGGCCGGCCCGCTCGTTGCCCGGCCACTCGCGCTCCAGCACCGCGATGGCGCCCCGGCTCGTCGCCTCGTCCCCGGACAGCGCGGCGAGTGTGAAGTCCAGCCGGTCCGCCCGGCCGCGCAGCGCGACCCCGAGCTGGAAGGCGGTCAGCCGCGCCCGGATGTCGCTCATGCCCGCGAGCGACTGGATCCGGGCCTTGGCCGCGTCGGAGAGCGGGACGGCGTCCCCTATCAGGAAGAGCGCGGAGAGGTATTCGGCGACGAGCGCGTCGCGGCTGTCGGTCCGGCCCATCCCGGCGGTCGCGACCGTGGCGGAGACCACCCTCTCGACCAGCCCCGCCGCCCATGGCTCCGCGCCCGCCTCGCCGAGGAGCCGGGCCGAGAAGGCGAGCGCCGCCTGGTACGGGATCTGGTGACCGACGTATTCGATCACCTTCTGGACCGGGGAGCCCTGGCCCTTGAGCATCGCGGCCAGCAGCAGCAGGATCTCGCGCCAGTCGTCGGAGTGCCAGCGGGAGCCGAAGATCTCGTCGGTGAGCCAGCCGAAGTCGGACTCGCGGGAGTTGAACTCGGCGAGGATGTGGCCGGCGGCGAAGAACTCCATGAAGGTGCGGTGGACGAAACCGAAGACGTCCTCGCCGATCTCGGCCAGTACGTACGTCCGCTCGCGCAGGTGGTCGAGGATCTCGTCGGCGATGCCGAGGGCCTCGCCGGGAGAGCGGCGGTAGGTCTCCTGCAGATAGCCGGAGACGATGCGGCGCAGGGGCCCGCGGGCGATGGCGTTCAGCTCCCGGCCCGGCCGGGCGCCGTTCAGCATGGCGATGGCCACCCGCTGCAGGAGCTGCGCCTTCTGCTCGGCGGTCATCACGAAGCTCAGCAGCTCCTCGCGGCCGATCTTCTTGCGCTTGACGTCCCAGTCCTCCAGCAGCACCTCGGTGCACTTGCCGTACAGCTGCCAGCGGCGTTCGGGCAGGTCGGAGTGTTTGTAGATGACCGCCATCATGGTCAGCAGGAGGGGGTTGCCGGCCAGCTCGCGCAGCCGCGCGCTGTCGGCGATCCGGCGGATCAGACCGTGGGCGTCCCGCTCGTCGCCCTGCAGGGTGTAGAACTCATACCACTTGGGGACGAAGGATCTGATCTCCGGCATCCCGAAGTCCAGCAGCGTGTAGTGCGTGAACCCCGCCTGCTCCAGCTCGCCGGCGTCGTAGCCCGCCAGGCGTGAGGTCACGACGACGGACGCTCCCGGGAACGCCCGGGCGAACGCCCGTATCTCGCCGGTGATCTTCGCGCGGTCGTTGGGGCCGAGGACCTCGTCCAGGCCGTCGAACAGGACCGTCGACTCCCCGTTGAGCAGGAGATCCTTCAGCCCGGCCGGGTCGAGGTCCATCACGTGGTCGCGGTTCAGGCTGGCGACCATGTAGTCGAGCAGGCTCCGTGACGGGTCCAGCGCGTACTGCCGCAGCTCGACCAGGATCGGGACCGGGGCGTCCGGGTCCTCGCACAGCCGCAGCGCCGTGCTCAGCAGGAGCGTGCTCTTGCCGCTGCCGGGACCGCCCAGGACGACCTGGCGGCTCTCCCGGCCGATCATGGCGGTCGCCGGCCCGTCCGGCCGGTGGACCAGCAGGGGACCGGCCGCCTCCTCGGCGGGGTCGGCCCGCGTGCCGCTCTCCTCGGGGACGTCGTAGTCGGGGCGCCCGCGCCGGCAGGGCTGGGGTACGAACACCTCGGACAGCGGGATCTCGACCGGCCGGTCCTGGCGGGCGCCCATGATGACCTGCAGGCGCACCAGCCGGTGCCGGTCGGTGACCGAGACGCGGTAGGAGCCCCAGTTGACCAGGTGTCCCGGCCGGGCGGAGTCCTGCTCGCGCCCCCAGGCGTGGACGGCGGTGGCGACCTTGTTCCCGAGGTCGCCCGCGTCGGTGAACTCGCCCGTGAGGAAGGACTTCCTCAGCTTCTCGCGGAAGCGCTGGAGCTGAGGGTAGGCCGCGAACTCGATCTGGCCGGTGTCCCAGCTCGCCCCCTCCTTGAGGACGAAGGCCAGGGTGGGCCTGCCCAGCTCCTGGGCCCTGCGGAACTCCAGCTCCGTGATGGAGTGCTCGTGCCCGTCGGGGACGAAGCCGTAGCGCAGGGCGACGATGCAGATGTAGAGGTCGCAGTCGGCGACGTCCCGCAGGCAGCGCTCCAGCGGCCGGGCGTCCTCGGCGACGTAGTACTCCATGGCGACGTCGGTGTGCCCCATCTGCCGCAGCGTCGTGCGGACGCGGTGGCGGCACTCGACCAGGTCCTGGAACGTGGAGGAGACGTACACCTTCGCCAACGAGGAACCTCGCAATACGTGACGGAACTCCCCCCGAGGTCCTGTGCCGACCATAGCCGCTCATCGCAGCCGGAGTCCTCCGAACGCGAGGCCCGGACGGGCCGCGCGCTCCTCACAGGTAGAGACCGGTGGTCTCCGCGGCGGCGGCCGGGCGGCCGGCCACGCCGTCCCGCAGCGCGAACAGCTCGGCGAGGGTGGCGCCCGCCGGGGGGACACCCTCCGCGCCGCCGAGCCAGCGGACGGCCTCGCCGTAGGGGAGGGCGCCCACCTCGATCTGGGTCAGGCAGCGGCCGGGGCGGACCACCGCCGGGTGGAGGCGGGCCAGGTCCTCGTTGGTGGTGATGGCCACCAGCACGTCGCGGCCCTGGCCGAGCAGGCCGTCGGTCAGGTTGAGCAGCCTGGACAGGCCCTGGCCCGTCGCCTCCTTGGCGCCGGACCTGATCAGCTCGTCGCAGTCCTCCAGCACGAGGAGCCGCCACTTCTCGCCGTCCTCGTCGGAGTCCGAGCCGACCGCGACCTCCATCAGGTAGCCGGGGGAGTTGAAAAGCTGTTCCGGATCCAGCACGCAGTCGACCTGGCACCACGACCGCCACTCGTGGGCGAGGGCCCGCAGCAGCGTCGTCTTGCCGGTGCCGGGCGGGCCGTGCAGCAGGACCAGGCGGCCGTGCACGTCGGAGGGGGTGAGGGACATCAGGCGGGACAGCGGGCCGTCCAGGGACCTGGCGTAGTTGTCGCTGATCCTGGCCCAGGGGGAGGCGGTGATCGGCCTGCCGGAGCGGCGGCTGCCGTGGGGACCCCACCACCAGAAGCCCATCTCGACATGCTCGCTCTCGGGGGCGGCCTCCACCGCGTCCTTGGTGACCTCCTCGATCACCGAGCGGGCCAGCTCGTCGTCGACCGCGGTCACGCTGACCGTGGCGGCGCGGTTGCGGTAGCGGACCACGCGCAGGGTCCAGCCCTGCCCGCAGACCAGCCGGGACTCGCGGCCGTCGTCCTCCCGCGCGGCCCGGAGCAGCGTCCCGGAGGCCGGCGCGAGCGGGGCGTCGAGCCGGACACGCTCCAGGCTCACGGTCCGAGACCAGGGCTGGGCGCCCGTGGCGAAGGGTGACAGCGCCAGGGCGTCGATCACGTCCATCGCCGAGTCGCCGTCGTCGAGCCACACCTTCATCGGCAGTTCGGCCGGGCGTGGCTCCGGAGTGAAGGGGACCTCCTTGAGTACGGACATGACGGTAATGATCCTCTCCGCCGCACCGCCGGTCGACGGGTTTTAGCGGGGACCCGCGGGGCGGGGCGGATGGCCGTGGCGGGAGAGCGCGCGGTGGCGGCGGGTGCCGGACACACCGGGGGCGGTGTCTCGGGGGATCAGGAGGTTCGGGAGGTCCAGGAGGGGCCGGCGGTGGGTGGTGTCAGGAGGTCCGGGAGGTTCGGGAGCCTGAGGGGCCGGTGGGTGGTGTCAGGAGGTTCAGGAGCCTGAGGGGGCCGGCGGCGGGCGGTGTCAGGCGGAGGGCCTGCGGCGGCGGGTGTGGGTCACCTTGACCGGGTCGATGTCGGCGGTCCACCGCTCGGCCATGGCCAGGGTCGGCTCGCGGCCCTCGGCGACGTGGCGGAGCGCGCAGGCGGCGGCCCGTTCCGCGTCACCGCAGGCGATCGCCGCGTAGAGCTCCTCGTGCTCGGCGCACTGCCGGCCGGGGTCGCGGTCGGAGGTGAGCCGGAACAGCCGCCGGAGCTGGGCGTCGAGCGGCCGCATCAGCGTGTCGAGCAGCGCGTTGCCGGAGACCCGCACGATCTCGGAGTGGAACTCGGCGTTGGCGGCGGCGATCTCCCCCCGGTCGTCCCGCCGTACGGCGTCGCGGGCGCGTTCGAGGAGGGCGTGCAGCCGCGCCAGGCCGCAGGCGTCGGCCCGCCCGGCGGCCAGCCGGGCGGCGAGCACCTCCAGGCTCTCGCGCACGTCGAACAGGTCCCGCACGTCCGCCGGGGTGAACGGGCTGACCAGCGCGCCCCGGTTGGGCACGATCATCACCAGGCCCTCGGCGGACAGCAGGCGCAGCGCCTCGCGGAGCGGGATGCGGGAGACGTCGAGCTCGGCGGCGAGGTCGCGCTCCACCAGCCGCTCGCCCGGCCGCAGCTCCACCTCGACGATGCGCCGCTTGAGCGTCTCGTAGACCCGGTCGCGCAACGCGCTCAACTCCGCCCCTCCCGCCTTCCGCAGTGGTCAGCCTAACTTGCCCGGTTAGCGGTATACCACTAACGTCGCCGTGGACGGCACCGTGGAGGAGAGAAAGGGATGACGATGGCCGAGCTGCTGCTGCGCGACGCCCGGATCTGGGGGCGTGCGGGCGCCGCCGACCTGCTGGTCCGGGACGGCCGGATCGCCGAGATCCGCGAGATCCCGGGCGGCCGCCGGCCCGCCGGGGAGGGCGGGGACGGTGCCGGGGAGGGCGTCGAGGACCTGGCCGGCGGGCTCGTGCTCCCCGGCCTCGTCGACGGTCACGCCCACCTGGACAAGACGCTGTGGGGCGGCCCCTGGGTGTCGCACGACGCGCCCCCCGGCCTGATGGGCAAGATCCGCAACGGCCAGGAGCGGCGGCCGGAGTTCGGCATCCCCAACGCCGACTTCGTGACCGCGCTGCTGGAGAACATGATCGTCTGCGGCACCACGCACGTCCGCTCGCACGTGGACGTCGACCCGCTGGTGGGCCTGGGCTCGGTCGAGGCGGTCCGCGAGGCGGTCGAGCGGCACGGTGGCCGCATCTCCGCCGAGCTCGTCGCCTTCCCGCAGGCCGGCATGCTGATCAGTCCCGGCACCGAGGCGCTGCTGGAGGAGGCGCTCAAGGCCGGGGTCGAGTCGATCGGCGGGCTCGACCCGGCGGGGGTGGACCGGGACCCGGTCAGGCACCTGGACGCCGTGTTCGCCCTGGCCGAGCGGTACGGCGCGGGCGTGGACATCCACCTGCACGACGGCGGCACGCTCGGCGCCTGGCAGTTCGAGCTCATCATCGAGCGGACCAAGGCCCTCGGCCTGGGCGGCAAGGTCACGATCAGCCATGCCTTCGCGCTCGCCGACGCCGACCCCGCCACCCGGGACAGCCTGATCTCGGGCCTGGCCGGGGCCGGGATCGCGCTGGCCTCGGTCGCCCCGAACCGGGGCCTGCTGCCGCTCCGCCTGCTCGGCGAGGCCGGGGTCCCCGTGACCCTGGGCAACGACGGCGTACGCGACCTGTGGAGCCCGTTCGGCACCGGGGACATGCTGGAGCGGGCCATGTTCCAGGCCAAGGGCACCGGGCCGCGCGACGAGGACGTCGAGCTCGCGCTGGAGGCCGCGACCTACGGCGGGGCCCGCGCCCTCGCGCTGCGGGACTACGGTCTGTCCGTCGGCGACCGGGCCGACCTGGTGGTGGTCGGGGCCCGCAACGCGGCCGAGGCCGTGTGCGTGCGCCCGCGCCGGTCCCTGGTCGTCAAGTCGGGCCGGATCGTCGCCCGCGACGGCGCCCTGGTCCGCTGACCTCCCGCGCTCCCGCCTCTCGTCCCCCCGCCTCTCGTGCTCCCGCCTCCCGCGCCGGAGAGTGCGCGGCCGGAGCGCGGGGCCGCCGCGGCCGGGCCGGAGCGCGGGGCCGGTCCGCGGCGGATCAGCCCTTGGCCAGGTCGCCGCTGTAAGAGGTGCCGAGGCCGAGGCCGTCGACCCAGTGATACGCCAGGGCGCCGCCCTTGCGGGTGAGGGTCAACGTGCCCGGGACGCACTCGTCGGGCCTGTCCGGTCTCAGGTCGAAGGCGAGCGCCGTGGCGGTGACCTTGGTGAGGGCCAGGACGGCGGTGCAGCCGGAGGTCGGCTCGGTCCACGCGCCGGAGCTCCTGCCGGCGGCGAGAACGATCTCCACGTCGTGCTCCTGGAGGCCGAAGGCGACGCTCGGCGTGATGTGCCCCGACCAGGTCCCGGCATAGGAGGCGGGGATCCTCCGGCCACCCGTGGGCGGCCGAGGGGTCCCGGTCCCGGCCGGGTCCGGCGTGGGCCCGGCGGTGGATCCGCCGGTGGGGTCGGCGGTGGGCCCGGCGGTGGGCCCGGCGGTGGCCTCCGGGGATCCCGTGACCGGGGCGGGCGTGGTCCGCGAGTCCGTGCCCCGGACGCCGGTGGCCGGGCGCTCGGACAGGACGAGCCATCCCCCGATCCCGGCGGCGACCACGAGCGCGACCCCCGCCAGGACGGCCCCGGTGACGACCCCGCGACGGCCCCGCCGCGGGGTCTCCGTGGTCAGGGCGGACCGGCCGGGACCGGTGACGCCGAGGCCGGGGTCGGCTGTCCAGGGCGTGGCGGGGGCGGACGCGGCGGTCGCGGGCGTGGCGGGGCCGGCGGCGATCCGGCTGCCCGCCCTGGCGGCCTCCTCGACGGAGGGCCGGCTCTGGCCGCCGGGGTCCACGAGGCTGACCATCAGGGCGCGGGCCGTAGGGCGGCCGGCGGGGTCCTTGTCCAGGCAGGAGGCGACCAGCGGGAGGAGCCTGGCGGGCAGCGCGGACAGGTCGGGACGGTGGTTGACGATCCGGTTCAGGACGGCGGGTAGGGTGTCGGCGCCGAACGGCGAGCGGCCGCCCGCCGCGTAGAGCATGGTGGCCGCCCAGGCGAACACGTCGGAGGCGGCCGAGGCCGGGGACCCGGCGATCTGCTCGGGGGACAGGTAGGCGGGGGTGCCGATCAGGCCGGAGGTCATCGTGGCCGCGCTGTCGGCCCTGGCGATGCCGAAGTCGACCACGCGGGGGCCGTCCGGGCCGAGCAGCACGTTGGCGGGCTTGAAGTCGCGGTGCACGATCCCGGCCGCGTGGATCGCCGCCAGCGCGGTAGCCGTGCCGACCACCAGGCGCTCCAGCTCGCCGCCCCGCAGCGGCCCGCGCTCCTGGACCCGCTGCTGGAGGGAGGGGCCGTCGACGAACTCGCTCACCACGTAGGGGCGGGGGCCGTCGACCGAGGCGGCCAGCACGCGGGCCGTGCAGAAGGGCGCGACGCTCTCCAGGGCCGAGAGCTCACGGGCCAGCCGCATCCGCGTCTCGGGATCGCCACGGAACAGCGACTTGACCGCGACCGGCTCGCCGCTGGGCGCGTGCGCGAGGTAGACGACGCCCTGACCGCCCTCGCCGAGTCTGCCGGCCAGCCGGAACGGGCCGAGCCGGTCCGGGTCGTCAGGGGTGAGGGGGGTCGCGGCCATGGGGGCAAGGCTATCGACGCCCGTCCGGCATGGACATGCTCCGGGGCGGGGTGTTTAGGCGGTTCCCCCTTGGAAAGAGGACGGCTGTTCTTCCGCAGGATCACTACACGGAGCCCCGTTCCATGATGATCTACTGGTAGATCAGTTGATAAAACGCGCCATGTCGCGACGTGTCACCCATTACGCTCCGGTAGGCCCCCGTCACTCGAACCGTGGAGAGTCCCGTGGCCATCGATCTTGTTACCCGTCGCGAGTGGGGGGCCCGGCCGCCACGCGGCTCCTACGGCCGGCTCGGCTCCACCAGAGGCGTCAAGGTCCACTACACCGGCGGCCAGGTCAGCCCGGACATCGTCAACGACCACGCCAGATGCGTGGCCCTGGTGAGGTCCATCCAGAACCACCACATGGACGGCAACGGCTGGATCGACGTCGGATACTCGATGCTGGTCTGCCCGCACCGGAAGGTGTTCGAGGGCCGCGGGCCCAACCACCTCCCCGCCGCCAACGGCTCCGGGCTCAACAGCGGCCACTACGCGGTGCTCGGCCTGGTCGGCTCCTCCGGGTTCACCCAGCCGACCGACGAGGTCCTGCACGGCATCCTCGACGCGGTCGAATACCTCCGCGACAAGGGCGGCGCGGGCAACGAGATCAAGGGCCACCGGGACGGCTACTCCACCGACTGCCCTGGCGGGCCGCTGTACGCCTGGGTGAGGCGCGGCGCGCCCCGGCCCGGCGGCGGCCCCGGCGACCCGCCCGAGCCGCACCCGTCCTTCCCCGGCCGCGTCCTCAAATACCCGCCGGTCATGATCGGCGAGGACGTCCGCACCTGGCAGCGGCAGATGCGGACGCGCGGCTGGGGCATCGACGTCGACGGCATGTACGGCGAGGCGTCCCGGGAGATCTGCCGCGCCTTCCAGCGGGAGAAAGGCCTGGCCGCCACCGGTGCCGTCAACCGCGCCACCTGGCAGGCGACCTGGGAGGAGCCCGTCACCTGAGCCGCCGGCGACCGTCCCGACCGGACCCCGGAAGAATGTTCTTCAGCGATGGCGCTTACTATCCGGTGCATGACGGTGCCGCCTGAGAGACTCCGATCGGCCGCCGATTTCCCGCCGACCACGCGGGAGCGGTGGCGAGAGCTGGCGCTCGGGGTCCTGCGAAAGTCCGGAGCCGAGACCGGCTCCCCCGAGGAGGCTCTGGCCTCGGTCACCTACGACGGGGTGACGATCGCGCCACTCTACGACGCGTCGGACCTCCCGGATGATCCGGGCCTGCCGGGCGCGGCCCCCTACATCCGCGGCTCCCGGCCGGAGGGCGGGAGCTGGGAGGTGCGGCAGCGGCACGAGGTGGCCGATCCCGAGGCGGTCCTGGCCGACCTGGAGAACGGCGTCGACTCGCTCTGGCTCGCCCTGGAGCCCGAGGACCTGCCCCGCGTCCTGGAGCGGGTCCATCTGGAACTGATCTCGATCACCCTGGACGCCGGGGAACGGACCCGCGAGGCGGCCGAGGCGCTGTTCGCGGTCGCCGAGGGCAAGCGGGCCGCCGCGGGCCCCTCCGGACAGGCCGAGGGCAAGCGGGCCGCCGCGGCCCCCTCCCCGGAGACCGGGGAGCGGGGGGCGGGAGACGGTCCGGTCCGGGAGAGGGGGCCGGGAGAGCTCGCCGGGAGCCTGGGCGCCGACCCGCTCGGCGACCCGGAGACCGCGGTCGACCTGGCCCGGCGCTGCGTCGCGGGCCACCCGGGTCTGCGGGCGGTCGTCGTGGACGGCACGCCGTACCACGACGCGGGCGGCAGCGACGCCGAGGAGCTCGGCTGCTCCGTCGCGGCCGGGGTCGCGGCCCTGCGGCTGCTGACCGGCGCCGGTCTCACCGTCGACGAGGCGTTCGGGCAGCTGGAGTTCCGCTACGCCGCCACCGCCGACCAGTTCCTCACCATCGCCAAGCTCCGCGCCGCGCGCAGGCTCTGGGCGCGGGTCGCCGAGGTGTGCGGGGCCGGGAGCGGGGCGGGGCAGCGGCAGCACGCGGTGACCGGCTCCGCCATGATGACCGCCCGCGACCCCTGGGTGAACATGCTCCGCACCACGCTCGCCTGCTTCGCCGCCGGCACCGGCGGGGCCGACGCGGTGACCGTGCAGCCGTTCGACGCCCGTCTCGGCCTCCCCGACGCCTTCGCCCGGCGCATCGCGCGCAACACCCACTCGCTGCTCGTCGAGGAGGCGGGGGTGGCCCGGGTGATCGACCCGGCCGGCGGCTCCTGGTACGTCGAGCGGCTCACCGAGGAGCTGGCCGGCCGGGCCTGGGAGTGGTTCCAGAAGATCGAGCGCGCCGGCGGCATGGCCGCGGCCCTGGAGGCGGGACTGGTCGCCGACCGGACCGCGGCCACCTGGGCGCGGCGGGCGGAGAACATCGCCCACCGCCGCGACCCGATCACCGGGGTGAGCGAGTTCCCCGACCTCGCCGAGCGGCGGCCCGTCCGCGAGCCCCGGCCCGGGCCGGTCCGGGGCGTCCACTACGCCCAGGCGTTCGAGGAGCTGCGCGACCTGGCCGACGCCCAGGAGACCAGGCCGAGCGTGTTCCTGGCGGTCATCGGCCCGGTGGCCGCGCACACGGCCAGGGCGTCGTTCGCGGCCAACCTGTTCCAGGCCGGGGGCATCGCCACCGTGACCGGCGGCCCGGGCGCGGATCCCGCCGGACCCGGCGCCGCCGCGTCCGGCGTCGACCCCGGCCGGATCGCCGCGGCCTTCGCCGCGAGCGGTGCGAAGATCGCGTGCCTGTGCTCCAGCGACAGGCTGTACGTCGAGCACGCCGAGGCCGTGGCCGCCGCGTTGCGGCAGGCGGGGGCGGCGAAGGTGTGGCTGGCGGGGAAGGGAGAGTACGTGGGCGTGGACGCCAACCTCTACGCCGGGTGCGACGCGCTCGGCGTGCTCCGCACGACCTTCGACGACCTGGGGGTGGCTCGATGATTCCCGACTTCTCCGGAATCGGGCTGGAGGGCGGCCCCGTCACGCCGGACCCGGCCGGATGGGCGCGGGCCGTACGGCGGGCCACCGGGCAGGACCCGGAGGGGCTGGAGTGGGAGACGCCCGAGGGGATCGGGGTCAAGCCGCTCTACACGGCCGACGATCTGGCCGGCCTGGACTTCCTGGAGACCTATCCGGGCGCCGCGCCGTATCTGCGCGGACCGTACCCGACCATGTACGTCAACCAGCCGTGGACCATCCGGCAGTACGCCGGGTTCTCCACGGCGGAGGAGTCCAACGCCTTCTACCGGCGCAACCTGGCGGCCGGGCAGAAGGGCCTGTCGGTCGCCTTCGACCTGGCCACCCACCGGGGCTACGACTCCGACCACCCGCGCGTGGCCGGGGACGTCGGCATGGCCGGGGTGGCGATCGACTCCATCTACGACATGCGGCAGCTGTTCGACGGGATCCCCCTCGACAGGATGAGCGTGTCGATGACCATGAACGGCGCGGTGCTCCCGGTGCTCGCGCTCTACATCGTGGCGGCCGAGGAGCAGGGGGTGGCGCCCGAGCAGCTCGCCGGGACCATCCAGAACGACATCCTCAAGGAGTTCATGGTCCGCAACACCTACATCTACCCGCCCGGCCCGTCGATGCGCATCATCTCGGACATCTTCTCCTACACCAGCGAGCGGATGCCGAAGTTCAACTCGATCTCGATCTCCGGATACCACATCCAGGAGGCAGGGGCCACGTGCGACCTGGAGCTGGCCTACACCCTCGCCGACGGGGTGGAGTACCTGCGGGCGGGGGTGGGGGCGGGCCTGGACATCGACAGGTTCGCGCCGCGCCTGTCGTTCTTCTGGTGCATCGGCATGAACTTCTTCATGGAGGTCGCCAAGCTGCGGGCCGCCCGGCTGCTCTGGGCGCGCCTGGTGTCCGGGTTCGGGGCGGCCGATCCCAAGTCGCTGTCGCTGCGGACCCACTCGCAGACCTCCGGCTGGTCGCTCACCGCCCAGGACGTGTTCAACAACGTCGTGCGCACCTGCGTCGAGGCGATGGCCGCCACGCAGGGCCACACCCAGTCGCTGCACACCAACGCCCTCGACGAGGCGCTGGCCCTGCCCACCGACTTCTCGGCGCGGATCGCCCGCAACACCCAGCTCCTGCTCCAGCAGGAGTCCGGCACCTGCCGGGTGATCGACCCCTGGGGCGGCTCCTACTACGTCGAGCGGCTCACCCACGAGCTGGCGCGCAGGGCCTGGGGGCACATCGAGGAGGTCGAGGCGGCCGGGGGCATGGCGCGGGCGATCGACGCCGGGCTGCCCAAGCTCCGCATCGAGGAGGCCGCCGCCCGCACCCAGGCGCGCATCGACTCCGGCCGCCAGCCGGTCATCGGCGTCAACAAGTACCGGCCCGACGCCGACGAGGTCATCGACGTGCTCAAGGTCGACAACACCGCCGTCCGGGCCCAGCAGCTGGACAAGCTTCGCCGCCTGCGCGAGGAGCGCGACGCCGACCGGGTGGCCCAGGCGCTGGAGGCGCTGGCCAAGGGCGCGGCGGGCGACGGCAACCTGCTCGCGCTGTCGGTCGAGGCGGCCCGGGCCAAGGCCACGGTCGGGGAGATCTCCGACGCGCTGGAGCGGGTGTTCGGACGGCACGCCGGTCAGATCCGCACGATCTCCGGGGTGTACCGCGAGGAGGTGGGGTCGGGCGTGGACGAGGTCCGTACGGCGTGCGCCGAGTTCGAGCGCCTGGAGGGCCGCCGTCCGCGGATCCTGGTGGCCAAGATGGGGCAGGACGGCCATGACCGGGGCCAGAAGGTGATCGCCACGGCCTTCGCCGACCTCGGCTTCGACGTCGACGTCGGCCCGCTGTTCCAGACGCCCGAGGAGGTCGCCCGTCAGGCGGTCGAGGCCGACGTGCACGTGGTGGGGGTCTCCTCGCTGGCGGCCGGGCACCTGACGCTGGTGCCGGCCCTGCGCGAGGCGCTCGCCGAGCTGGACGCCGGCGACATCATGATCGTGGTCGGCGGCGTCATCCCGCCGGGCGACTTCGACGAGCTGCGCGCCGCCGGCGCCGCCGCCATCTTCCCGCCCGGCACCGTGATCGCCGACGCCGCCCGCGGGCTGCTCGGCGACCTGCTCACCCGGCTGGGCCATGACGCGGGCGCTTGAGGACTATCTGCAGGGGGTGAAGGAGGGCTCCAGGGCGTGGATCGCGCGGGCGATCACGCTGGTGGAGTCCTCCAGGGCCGACCACCGGGAGCTGGCCCAGCGGCTGCTGGTCGCGCTGGCCCCGCTGGCCGGCAAGGCGCGCCGGATCGGCGTCACCGGCGTGCCGGGTGTCGGCAAGTCCACCTTCATCGACGCCCTCGGCGTGCACCTGACCGGGCAGGGGCACCGGGTGGCGGTGCTCGCCGTCGACCCGTCGTCCACCAGGACGGGGGGCAGCATCCTCGGCGACAAGACCAGGATGTCCCGCCTGGCCGCCGACCCGGCGGCCTTCATCCGCCCCTCGCCCACCTCGGGCACCCTGGGCGGGGTCGCCAGGGCGACCCGCGAGGCCATGGTCGTGGTGGAGGCGGCCGGATACGACGTCGTGCTCGTGGAGACCGTCGGCGTCGGCCAGTCGGAGACCGCCGTCGCCGACATGGTGGACACCTTCCTGCTGCTCGCCCTGGCCAGGACCGGCGACCAGCTCCAGGGCATCAAGAAGGGCGTGCTGGAGCTCGCCGACGTGATCGCGGTCAACAAGGCCGACGGCCCGCACGAGCTGGAGGCCAGGAAGGCGGCCAGGGAGCTGGCGGGGGCGCTGCGGCTGCTCCGCTCGGAGCGGTCGGTGCCGGTGCTGACCTGCAGCGGACGCGAGGGCAGCGGTCTGGAGGAGCTCTGGGGGCAGCTCGTCCATCACCAGGAGACCATGGCCGCCTCCGGCGAGCTCGCCGCCCGCCGCCGGCACCAGCAGGTCGCCTGGACCTGGTCCCTGGTGACCGAGCGCCTGCTGGCCAGGCTGCGCGAGCACCCCGAGGTCGCCGCCATCACGGCCGAGATCGAACGGGACGTCCAGGCCGGGACCCTGACGCCCTCCCTGGCCGCCGACCGTCTCCTGGCGGCCTTCACGCACTGACCCGCCCGTGCCGCGGCCGTCTCCCCGCGGGTCTCCGACGCCGGCCCGCCCGACGCCGGCCCGCGCCGGCTCCGCGCCGCCCGGCCGCGGGCGGGAGTGTGTGGCCATGACTACGTTGCGTGACTTCCAGTCAAGATGCTTGATGTGTATTGTGTCCATTTCATGTGAATTGCCACTTAGTGGAACGATTCATTTGTGGGTCGACAAAACTATTGTTCCGTTTCCGGGTTGATGGTCTGAGTGGATCATGTGATACTTCGTCCCGAGCGTTACGAATGTCGCAATAAAGCACTCTTCGGATACGTGAGTGTGAGATAAGGCGCATGGCGAGGCTTGGGAAGGTCGCAGAAGGGTCGCCGGTCGACCGGCCCTGACCTGTTTCCCGTGTGGGGATCGGCCACGACGGAGTGGCGGATCCCCGGATTGCGCCCGTACCGCCCCGGTTCGCCGTGGGCGGTGGTCACGCTGCGTGGATCCGTTCCATGCGAAGTGGGAGCTTCAACGATGTCGATCGATACGGGCACGCGGGGGGTACGGCGGGCCAGGACCGCTCCCGCCCGCCACATCCTCCCCCGGTTCATGAGGGATCCGGTCAACGCGCTGGCCGAGCTGGGCCGGCAGGCGGATGGGGAGGTCGTCCGGCTCAACCTGGGGCCGTTCCGGCCCTATCTGGTCACCCACCCCGAGCACGTCCAGCAGGTGCTGCGGGCCGACTGGACGAACTACCGGCGCGAGGGGATGTTCTGGCGCCCCCTGCAACGCATCCTCGGCGCCAGCATCCTCGGCGAGGGCCGGCCCTGGGAGGAGAGCAGGAAGATCCTGCAGCCCCTGTTCACCGTCCGGTACGTCGCCTCGCTGGCCGAGGAGATGGCGCGGACGATCACCGCGCGCGTCGAGGAACTGGACAGCTACGCCCGTGACGGGCGGCCCATCGACGCCGCCGAGGAGATGGCCGGCATCGTCAACCAGGCCGTCATCAGGGTGCTGTTCGGCGACAAGATCACCCGTGCGGACGGGGAGCGCCTCGCGCCGGCCTACGACACGGCCGCCACGTCGATCAACTTCAGGCTGCTCATGCCGTTCGCGCCCTACTCCGTCCGGGTGCCCGGTGACCGGGCCTTCATGAGGGCCGTCAGGACGGTCGACGACGTGGTGTTCCCGGTGATCCGCAAGGCGCGGGCCGACCCCGACGGCGGTCTCGACGTCATCTCCGCGCTCTGCCGGGCACGCGGGGACGAGGGCGGGGAGGCCGTCGACCGGCAGATCCGCGACGACCTGGTCAGCGTCTACGGCGCGGCCTCGGAGTCCACCGCGATGACCCTGACCTGGCTGTGGCCGCTGCTGGAGACCCACCCCGAGGTGGCGGCCAGGCTCCATGACGAGATCGACCGCGTGGTCGGCGCCGGACCGGCCGTCCCGGCGCACCTGCCCGAGCTGGTCTACACCCGCATGGTCCTGCAGGAACTCCTGCGGCTGTACCCGGCGGGCTGGATCTTCCCCCGGATGGCCATGGAGTCGGGGGAGATCGGCGGCGTGCCGGTCAGGGCGGGCTCACAGGTGCTGATCAGCCCCTACGCCACGCACCGGCTGGAGGAGTTCTGGGAGCGCCCGCTGGAGTTCGACCCCGAGCGGTTCGCCCCCGGAGGCAATGAGCGCCGGCACAAATACTCCTACTTCCCCTTCGGCGGAGGGCCGCACCAGTGCCTGGGGCAGCACCTGTTCTACGTCGAGGCGCCGCTGCTGGTGGCGGCCATCCTGAGCCGCTTCCGCCCCACGGTCACCGGTCAGGGTCCGTTCACCCCGGCGCCGGCCGCCTCGCTGCGCCCCAGGCAGAAGGTCGAGCTGAACCTCCACCCCCTCCAGCGCGTCCCCGGGCGGGTGTGATGACGGCGCAGCCCGCCCTCGCCGCCTGGCCGGCGGCCGCGGGCTCCGGGACGGTCTGCGCCGTGGCCGGGCAGTCCCAGCGGGAGATGCGCGGCTGGGCGCTGGCCTATCCGGACCTGTTCTCCGCCAAGCCGTTCGACGAGGCCCTCTACAGCACCCTGTCGCTGGCCATGGCCTTCAGCGGGCCGTGGTTCACCGCCGAACAGCTGCGGATGGCCAACAAGGTCTGCCTGTGGGCGTTCGGCCTGGACTGGCTCGTCGACTACGTCGCCACCTCGCGGGCGGAGGCCGAGGACGTCGCGCGGCGGTGCCTGGAGGTGGCCGAGGGCGCTCCGCCGGTCCCCGGCGACGACCTCACGCGCCTGCTGGCCGACATCCGGGACGGACTCACCGCCGCGCCCGCCTTCCCCGTGCTCGGCCCCGTCTGGCGCGAGGAGCTCCGGCTCATGCTGGAGGCGATGCTGCGGGAGTGGCGCTGGAAGAGCGAGGGCGCCACACCGAGCTTCGGGGAGTATCTCGGCAACGCCGACAACCTCGGTTTCTGCTTCGCCTTCGTCTCCCACTGGATCCACACCGAGGAGACGGCGGCGGTCACCGACCTCGACCGTGTGCGCCAGGCGGCCCGCGCGGTGCAGCGGGTGATCCGCCTGCTCAACGACATGGGGACCTACGGGCGGGACCTGAGCTGGGGGGATCTCAACTCCCTGCTGCTCGGCGTCACCCGCGCGGAGGTCGAGCGTGAGGCCGCCCGGCTCGCCGCCCTGAGCCGGGAGCTGATCGACCCGATCCGGGCCGACCGGCCCGAGCTGGCCGGCTACCTGGAGCGGCAGATGGACTTCTGCGCGGGCTTCTACCAGGTCGGCGACTACTGGGGCAGCCTGTGAGCGTCGACGATCTCCTCCTGCTGGACACCGCGCGGCCGGCGGGACGGGCCGGGATCGACGTGCCCGCCGCGGCGCGCGAGCTGGTCGCCGGGCTCGTGGCCGAGCCGTACGGCCAGGTCTCGGCCTCGGTGTACGAGACCGGGCGGCTGGTGAGCCTGGCCCCGTGGCTGACCGGCCACGCCGAGCGCGTCCGCTTCCTGCTGGCCGCCCAGCGGCCGGACGGCGGCTGGGGCGCCCCCGGCGGCTACGCCCCGGTGCCCACGCTCAGCGCGACCGAGGCGCTCGTCGCCGAGCTGCGGCGCGACGACCCCGATCCCGGCCTCGACTCCGCGGCGGTGAGCCGCTCCGCCGACCGCGGCCTGGAGCTGCTGCGCGGCTGGTCACGTGAGGACCGCTGGCCCGCCCTGCCCGACATGCCGGCGATCGAGCTCATCGTGCCGGCCCTGGTCCTGCGGATCAACGCGCATCTGGCGCAGGGGGACGGCGCCGGACGGCTGGTCCTCCCCGCGGGCATGGACGACGCCAAGCTGTCGGCGATCCGGACGTGGCTGGCGACGGGGGCGGCGGTCCCGCGGAAGCTGGTCCACGCGCTGGAGGTCGCGGGCGAGGCGGCGGTCCAGGCCCCGGGGATCGTCCCCAGCCTGGTCGGGACGGCCGCCGGCGCCCGGGACACGGCCGTCGGCACGATCGGGGCCTCGCCCGCGGCCGGCGGCGCGTGGCTCGGACCGGCGGGCGGGCCCGGCCCCGGCGATCCGGTGCGGCGGTATCTGGAGGCGGTCGCGGGCAGGTACGGCGGGCCGGTGCCGTGCGCCCTGCCCGTCACCGTGTTCGAACGCGGATGGGTGCTCAGCTGGCTGCGGCGGGCCGGCGTCCCCGTGGACGTGCCGCCCCAGCTGGTGGCGAGCCTGGGGGAGGCGCTCGGCCCGGAGGGCACCTCGGCGGGGCCGGGGCTGCCGCCGGACGCCGACACCACCTCGGTCGCGCTCTACGCCCTGGCCCTGCTGGGGGAGCCCCACGAGCCGGACGGCCTGCGGGTGTATGAGACGGACACCCATTTCTGCACCTGGCGCGGGGAGGAGGGGGCCTCCCCGACGGTCAACGCGCATGTGCTCGACGCCTTCGGGGAGTACGCGCGCCGCCGCCCCGGGGCCGCGCCGCGCTACGCGGAGGCCACCGGCAAGCTGGCGGCGTGGCTGCGCGGCTGCCAGCGCGCGGACGGCAGCTGGCTGGACCGCTGGCACGCCTCGCCGTACTACGCGACGGCCTGCTGCGCGCTGGCCTTGGAGGAGTTCGGCGGCGAGGAGTCGGCGGGCGCCGTGGACGGGGCCGTGCGCTGGATCGTCGCCACCCAGCGCGGCGACGGGTCCTGGGGCCGATGGGAGGGGACGGCGGAGGAGACCGCCTACGCGCTCCAGACCCTGCTGCTGACCGCTCCGGCGGGCGGGCGGGAGCGGGCGGAGGCGGTGGAACGGGGGTACCGCTACCTCCGGGGCTCGGTCGGGGACCGGGGCACGCCGATCGGCGCGCCGCCGCTCTGGCATGACAAGGACCTGTATCTGCCGGTGGCGATCGTCACGGCGGCCGTCCTGGGGGCGCTGCACCTGGCGCGTTCCGCGCGGGCCGTCGCGGCCGGGTGACCCGGTCGCGATGACGGAGGGTAACCGGAATTCGGTGGATAATTTTGTCCGGAAAAGGACAGATGAGTCCGGGAGATCAATGCCGCCTTGAGTGTATTTGATGACATTGCTAGGGTTCTCCGGGTGCGGAGCGGATGTCGCCGATCACATGATGCGGCGCCGATTATTCACACGCGTTAATTGCCGTGAAACGTACTGTGATTTCCTTTAACTTTCACCAGGATGGATGCTATGCGCTTGCGCAACGCGCGTTTGCGGACCAAGGTCACGGCGCTTCTGGTGTCCCTTATCGCGCTGTGGGCGTTCACCGCATGGGTGACGGTGCGCGAAGGTCTGAACATGCTCGGAGTGGCCACTCTCGACTCGGGCATCGCCGAGCCGAGCGAACGCCTCCTGGTGGAGTTGCAGGCGGAGCGGAGGCTCAGCCTGGTCATCCTGGGTGATCCCGGCACCGCCCGGCAGCAGCGCGGACTGCTGCAGGCCCAGCGCAGGCGGACCGACGCGGCCGGCGCGGACTTCCGCAGGCTCGCGACCGGCGGCAACGTGCGGCTGCTGGGGAGCGCGGCCCTCGAGCAGCGCGTCACCGAGGTGTTCCAGGAGCTGGACGGCCTCGGCTCCGGCCGCAAGGACATCGACGCCGGGCGGAGCGGCCGGATCCCGGCGGCCGCGGCGTTCACCGGGGTCATCGACTCCCTCTACCGCATCTACGACTCGATGGCGACGCTCGACGACAAGGAGATCGCCAAGGACACCCGCACGATCATCCAGTTGAGCCGGGCCCGGGAGATCCTGGCCAGGGAGGACGCCCTGGTGGCGGGCGCGCTGGCGGCGGGCCGGCTCACCGATGACGAACGCGACCTGTTCGCGCAGGTCGTCGGCGCCCGGCGGTTCCTGCTGGAGGAGACCGTGGCCGAACTCCCGGCCGCCGACCGCGAGTCCTACCAGCGCCTGGCCGCCGGTGAGCCGTTCACCCGCATGCGCGCCATGGAGGACCAGCTCGTCCGGAGCACTCCGATATCCCTGTCCGACCCCGTCACCCTCAGGCAGTGGACCTCCACCACCCAGCCCGCGCTGGCGCAGCTGCAGGAGGTGGTGCTGGCGGCCGGCGACGGCGTGGTCCAGCGGGCCACCCCGGTCGCGGTCGGCGTCATCGTGCGGCTCTCGCTGGCCGGCGGCCTGGGGCTGCTGGCGGTCATCGCCTCCGTCGTCCTGTCCATCACCACGGCCCGCGCCCTGATCCAGCAGCTCGAGAAGCTGCGCCTGGCGGCCTGGGAGCTCGCCAACGAGCGGCTGCCCTCGGTGGTGGAGCGGATCGGCCACGGGCAGGAGGTGGACGTCGCGGCCGAGGCGCCGCCGCTGAAGTTCGGCGACGACCAGATCGGCCACGTCGGCCAGGCGTTCAACGCCGTCCAGCAGACCGCGATCAAGGTCGCCGCCGAACAGGCCCAGCTCCGGCGGGACATCGCCGACATCCTGCGCAACCTCGCCCGCCGCACCCAGTCGCTGGTCCACCGCCAGCTGAGCGTGCTGGACGTCATGGAGCGCCGGGAGAACGACCCCCAGGAGCTGCGGGACCTGTTCCGGCTCGACCACCTGGCGACCCGCATGCGCCGCTACGCCGAGAACCTCCTCGTGCTGTCCGGCGCGGCTCCCGGCCGCGCCTGGCGCGACTCGGTCCCGATGATCGACGTGGTCCGCGGCTCGCTGGCCGAGATCGAGGACTACACCCGTGTCGACGTGCTGCCCCTGGGCGACGCCGCGCTGGACGGGCGGGCCGTGGGCGACGTCATCCACCTGGTCGCCGAGCTGGTCGAGAACGCCGCCTCCTTCTCCCCGCCCTATACCACCGTGCAGGTCAGCGGGCACTCCGTGGCCCACGGGTATGCCATCGAGATCGAGGACCGGGGCCTGGGCATGAGCCCGGAGGACATCAAGGAGGCCAACGAGCGGATCGCCAACCCGCCGGAGCTCAAGCTGTCGGGCAACGCCCGCCTGGGCCTGTACGTGGTCAGCCGCCTGGCCGAGCGGCACGAGATCCGCGTCACGTTCAAGGCCTCGCCGTACGGTGGCACGACGGTCGTCGTCCTGATCCCGCAGGAGCTGATCACCGAGCAGCCCGGGCAGGCCGAGCCGGAGCCCGCCGTCAGCGTGCCGCAGGCCCGCACGGCGCTCGGCGGCGCGCCGGTCCTGCCGGCACCGCGCGGCCTGGGCGGCGGCCCACTGGAGATCACCGGCGGCACCGGCCCGGGCGGCGTCCCGGCCGCCGGGCCGTCCGACAGGAGGGAGAGCGCCATCGAGGAGAGCCCCATCGAGGAGAGCGCCCGCGCTGCGGCGCTGCCCCGGCGGCGGGAGACGGGCCAGCCGGCCGGAGGCCGGCACGCGGCCAACGGCGCGTCCGGCGCCCCCGGCTCCTCGCTGCCGCCCGTCATGCCCCCGCCCGACACCAGCCACACGCCGGGCGGCCTGCCGCGCCGTGTCCCGCAGACCCACCTCGCCGCTCCGCTGCAGGAGGAGGAGCCGCCGCCGGTGGCGCCCTCGCCCGAGGAGGACGACGGCGACCAGCGCTCGCCGGAGACGATCCGCGCGGCCATGGCCTCCTTCCAGGACGGCACGCGCCGCGGCCGCTCCGACGCGGCGCAGCTGCTGGAGCGGGGTGGTGATCCCGCCGGCGGCGGAGAGCCCCACATGTGACACCAGTGATGATCTCGGATCCGCGCGTGCCGGCCCGGCGCCGGCGAGCCGCCGGAGGCCGGTGACCGGACGCCCGCCGGCAGAAACCGGCAGAAAGAGGACAACGAGTGGTGCAGGGAACAGGATCTTTCACCGACCTGGCCTGGTTGCTGGATGACCTGGTCGCCCGAGTCGGGGAGGCCGAGCACGGGATCGTCTTCTCCGCCGACGGCCTGCTGCTGGCCGCGTCGGCGGGGTTCGGCCAGGCCGACGCCGAGCACCTGGCCGCCGTGGGCTCGGCGATCCAGAGCCTGGGACGGGGGGTCAGCGACCGGGTCGACGGCGGTGCGGTCCGCCAGACCATCATCGAGATGCGGTCGGCGTATCTCGTCGTGACCGCCGCCGGCCAGGGAGCCTGCCTGGCGGTGCTCTGCACGCACGAGGCCGACGTCGGCCTGGTGGCCTACGAGATGGCCATGCTCGTCACCCGGGTCGGCCAGTACCTCACCTCGCCCGCGCGGGCGGCGGGGTCCGCCATGGACGACGTCCCGCGATGAACCCCCTTGAGGAGCATTCCGACACGCAGTGGGTGGGCGAGGAGGCCGGGCCGATCGTCCGGCCGTACGTCCTCACCCGCGGCAGGACCGAACCGACCCAGGGCCGGTTCGACCTCATCACCCTGGCGGTGACCGTCCGCTCCACCTCCCCGAGGGAGGCGGGCCTCGACCCGGAGTGCCTGGCCATCGTGCGGTTCTGCCAGCAGCCCCAGTCGGTCGCGGAGCTCGCCGCGCACATGAACCTTCCCGCAGGCACCATCCGTGTCCTGCTCAGCGACCTGCTCGACCAGGGATTCATCGCCCTGCAAGAGCCTCATACGGAGACGGACATGCACGACGAAAGGCTGTACAGGGCGGTGCTCGATGGACTCCGTGCACTCTAGCCGTGACGCCGGGCGGGTCAAGCTGCCCAAGGCGATCAAGATCCTGGTCGCCGGCGGCTTCGGGGCCGGGAAGACCACACTGGTCGGCGCAGTCTCCGAGATCGCGCCGCTGCGCACCGAGGAGACGCTGACCAACCGGGGCCTCGGGATCGACGACCTGTCCGGGGTGGAGACCAAGCAGACGACCACGGTCGCGATGGACTTCGGCCGCATCACCATCGGCGACGCCTACCGGCTCTACCTGTTCGGCACCCCGGGGCAGGAGCGGTTCTGGTTCCTCTGGGACGAGCTGGCCCTGGGCGCCCTGGGCGCGGTCGTGCTGGCCGACACCCGCCGGCTGGCCGACTGCTTCCCCTCCCTCGACTACTTCGAGCGGCGCGAGACGCCCTTCGTCGTCGCGGTCAACTGCTTCGACGGGGCCCGCCGCTACGACCTCGACGAGGTCAGGCTCGGCCTGACGCTCCACGAGGACATCCCGGTCGTGTTCTGCGACGCCCGCAGGCGGGAGTCGGGCAAGAAGGTGCTGATCACTCTCGTGGAGCACGCCATGAGGATGCGCCTGGGCACGGCGCCGACCGCCGGGGACGCGACGCCGGTGACCTGACGCCTCCGTCCCCGGGGCCTCCCCCCGGGGATGAGTGCTGACCGTCAGGGGATCATTTGTGCCCCCCAGGCAGTTATAAAACAGCTCTTTCCGCTCCTCCGGTCCGCCCGGGGCCCGTTCCGGGCGTGCCACGATGACGGCGATCACGAGGAGCTCATCACGGGGAGAGATCTATGTGCGACGATCCGGCCGTGCCCCCCGCCGTGGCGCGGGCGCTGGAGGAGTACGGGGCGCTGCTCGCCGGCCACGGGGTCACCTGGGGCGAGGACCCCATCTTCTACGTCAAGTCCATGGCCACCGACGCCTACCTGATGGGCACCACGACCTTCTGGGAGGTCTGCTACGGCACGCTCCGGGCCCGCCACCCGGCCACGCCTGCCCGGCAGCTGCGCGACCGGCTGACCGAGCTCGACATGGACGAGGTCGTGCGCGACGTCCTGGCGGGCGCCCTGCCCGACAATCTCGCCGCCCTCCGGCTCACCGGGGAGGGCCGCGCCGTCGAGGCGCACGCGCACGCCGTACTGGACGGCCGGCCCCTGCGCACGACGCTGCTGGTCGACTCCGCCCGGGACGAGCCGGTCACCGTGCTGGTGGACGGCCACCCGCACGAGGTCGGCCCGCGCGGCGCCCGCCTCATCAGGATCACCAGCGCCAGCGAGGTGGTCGCCGACGGCGCGCGGGTGGACCTCGCGCCCCTGACCCGCCCCGCCGCGGCCGCCCGCCTGCGGCTGCGCGCCGGGTTCCCCTGCAGATGGAGCGTGTACGGCGAGCACGGGCAGGGCTGGTACCCCGAGGGCGCCCCCGCCCGGCGCGACCACCACGTCCGGCCCTACTTCCACGGCGACGACCTTGTGCTGGACGTCCCGGCGGAGCCGCTGACCGTGCGGGTCTCCAGAGGGATGGAGTACGGCTCCGCCGAGGTCGCGCTCAGCCCCGTCCCCGGCGTGGAGACCCTGGTCGAACTCACCCCCGAGCGGCTCTACGACGCGGCGGCGGCGGGCTGGTACGGCGGGGACATGCACGTCCACCTCAACTGGGCCGGGGACATGGTCGGCACGCCCGCCCTCGCGGCGGCCATGCAGCACGGCGAGGACCTGCACGTGCTCAACCTGGTCGCCGGCAACGTCTCCTCCGAGCGGGTCTACGACTCCGAGGCGCTGGCGCACTGGGCCGGCCGGGACCTGCCCTGGTCGGACGCCACCCACCTGGCCAGGGTCGGCGTCGAATACCGCAACGACCTGCTCGGCCACCTCTACGCCTTCGGCGTCTCGGCCCCGCCCTCGCGCTTCCACACCGGTTTCCTGGGCACCGCGGACTGGCCGCCCAACAGCGTGGCCTGCCGGGAGCTGCGCGGCCTCGGCGCGATCACGGGCTACAGCCATCCCTTCCACCCGCCGGTCCACGACGACGACGTCCCGGACAGGGTGCTGGCGTGGGGGCGCAACTGCTCCGCCAGGGAGATCGTCGCCGATGCCGCGCTCGGCCTGGTGGACAGCCTCGACGTGCTCAACCACAGCTCGATCGCCGCGACCGCCGCCGTCTACCGGCGCCTGGTCGGCGCGGGCAACCGGCTCGCGGTCACCGCGGGGACCGACGCGATGGTCTCCTTCGCCCGGCGCGGCAACCAGTCCAGCCCGCCGGGCTGGGCCCGTGTCTACGCCCGGGTGGACGGGCCGCTCACCGCCGGATCCTTCGCCGAGGCCGTCCGGCGGGGCCGTACGTTCGGCACCACCGGCCCCTGGCTGGAGCTGTCGGTCGGCGGCCACGGGCCCGGCGCCACCCTGGACCTCTCGCCGGGGGACCGGGTCACGGTCACCGTGAGATCGGTCGGCCCCGAGGTGGAGAGGCTGGAGATCCGCACCGCCGACGGCGTCCTGGCCGAGGGGCCGCCCGGCGAGCTGACCGCCGAGCTGGCCGTCGGCGACCCCACCTACGTCGTCGCCGTGGCCGCCGGCGGACCGCACGAGCGCGCCTTCACCGACGGCGTCCACGCCCACACCAGCCCGGTCTACCTCGACGTCGGCGGCCGCCACGTGGCCAGGGCGCAGGACGTCCGCTGGTGCCTGCGATGGCTGGACGGCATGGAGGCGCTGCTCCGGAAGGAGGGCGTCTTCGAGACCGCCGGGCAGCTCGGCGACCACCTGGAGCTGATCGGGCGGGCCAGGGAGGTCTACCGGGCCCGCCTGGGCTGACGCTCGGCGGCCGGGCCTTCCGGGAGGCCTGGTTGTCGGGGCCTTCTGGAAGGATCGTCCGATGGACGCGAAAACGGTTCTCCGCGTGGCGGACGAGTGTCAGACCTTCCTCGGCTCGGGGCTCGACGGCGACTGGGGGAGCGGGATCCCCGGGATGGAGTGGACGGTCGCCCAGGTGGTCGCGCACATCTCCGACACCCTCCTGTGGTACGCCACCGACTTCGCCGCCGGAGAACGCGAGCTCAGCACGATGGACCTGCGGGTGCGGCCCGACAGCTCCCCGGCGGACCTGGCCGCCACCGTCGGGGTGTTCGCCACGGTCGTGGCGCGGGTCGTCCAGGGCAGCCCGGCGGGGGCGCGCGGCTGGCACCCGTACGGCATGGCCGACGCCTCCGGGTTCGCGGGCATGGCCTGCGACGAGATGCTGATGCACACCTACGACGCCGCCCTGGGGCTGGGGCTGCCGTTCACCCCGCCCGCCGAGCTGAGCGCGGCCACCCTGCGCCGCCTGTTCCCCTGGGCGCCGCGCGACGGCGACCCGTGGCGGACGCTGCTGTGGGCCAACGGCCGCGCGGACCTCCCCGGCCGCCCCCGCCAGAGCGACTGGCGCTGGCACTGCGCCCCGCTGGAGGAGTGGGACGGCGTGGCCCCCTGAGGCATCGGCGGCCGGGGTCACTACTGTGAGCTGCGTGATACACCGAACGGGGTTGGCCGTCCTGCTGCTGGTGGTGGCGCTCGTCACGGGGTGCGGCACCGGATCCGCCGTCTACGACCTGGGAACGATCGTCCACGGGGGCGTCGGCAGGACGGCGGACGTCCGGCTCACGCCCGGCGCGCGGTTCTCCCTGGCGGTGGAGGAGAACACCTCCGCCGGAGACAGCTGGCAGATGGCGGACCTGCCGGACGTCATGGTGGCGTCGTTCATCAGTGAGGAGTACCGCCCCGCCGCCGAAGGGGCCGGCGGGGTCCGCTACTTCGTCTTCAACGCCAAGCGTCCCGGCACGGCCACCGTCACGATCTCCAACTGCCGGCGCTGCACGGCCGGCCGGACGCCCGCCGACGAGCAGAGCCGGCGCGCCTCGGGCGAGGCGATCTTCCGGATCACCGTCGCCTGAGCCGCCCGCCGCCCGCCGTCCGCCACCCGCTGTCCGCCACCCGGTGCCGGACGGGGCCGGGCGGGTGGCAGGCTCCCGGCGGACGGTGCGAGGCTGATGTCCATGAATCGGTTGTCACAGGTCGACCTGTCGCGGAAACTGGCCAAGAAAGAGGCCGCCGAGCGGCTCGACGCCGCGCTGGAGCGCCTGCTGCGCCTGCGGCTCATCCTGGGCGGGCAGGTCGCGGACAAGCGCATCGGCCCCCCGCTCTGCGTGGTGTTCGAGGGCTGGGACGCCTCGGGCAAGGGAGGGGCCATCAAGCGGCTGGTGCGCCCGCTCGACCCGCGGCACGTGCGGGTCGCCCAGTTCGCGGCGCCGACCTACGACGAGAAGCGGCACCACTTCCTGTGGCGGTTCTGGCCCGTCCTGCCCGGCTGGGGCGGCATGGCCGTGCTCGACCGGTCCTGGTACGGGCGGGTGCTGGTGGAGCGGGTCGAGGGTTTCGCCACCGAGGAGCAGTGGTCGCGCGCCTACGGCGAGATCGTGGAGTTCGAGAGGACCCTCGCCGCCGAGGGAATGATCATGGTCAAGTTCTGGATGCACGTCTCCGAGGAGGAGCAGCTCCGGCGCTTCCAGGACCGGGCGGACGACCCGCTGCGGGCGTGGAAGCTCACCGACGAGGACTGGCGCAACCGCGACAGGCGCCCGCAGTACGAGGCGGCCGTGGAGGACATGCTCGCCCGCACCGACCATCCGAAGGCCCCCTGGCACGTGGTGGCGGGAGACGACAAGCGCCTGGCCCGGGTCACGGTCGTGGAGACGGTCTGCGCCGCGGTCGAGGCGGAGCTGGGGACCCGGGGGTACGACCTGGAGGACCCCGCCGTGGATCCGGCCCGGACGCGCCGTTGACCGGAGCGCGGCCGGCCGTACGGCGGGCGCGTGACCGGTCCCGCCGGCGGTCGTCCGGCGGCTCCGGCCCGGCGGGACGACCGCCGGACGGCTGTTCCGCCGCAGATCCGGATCGGGTCCGGGGCGGCCCGGCCGGCCGTTCCGCTACAGGTCAAGGCCGGAGCCGCCGAACCGCTCCCGCAGGAAACGGCCCTGGTCGCGCAGGGCCTGCTCGTCGCCCCGGTGCACGGCCCCGGCCACCTCGCGCAGCTTGGCCTCCAGCAGGTCGAGCTGGGCCAGGAGCTCCTCGTGGGCGCTGCGCTCGCGGTCCGCGCGGCGGCTGAGGGCGTAGGCGCGGGGCAGGTTGGCGTAGGCCTCCAGGCTGGCCGGCAGGTAGTCGCGGATCGTCCGGGAGACGATGTGCAGGTGGTCGGGGGAGGCGGTCAGCATCTCCGCCCGGCCCAGGACGCCGCTGAGCACGTCGGCCAGCCCGCCGAGCCTGGCCTGCACGTCGCCGGGGAAGCGCTGGGAGCTCTCCACCCCGCGCAGCAGGGCGTCGAGGTCGGCGCGGAGCAGGCCGGTCTCGACCTCGGCGTGGGAGACGGCCAGCCGGATCCGGTCCGGCGGGGCCAGCAGCGCGCCCACGCCGTACAGCCCGGCGACCACCACCGGCCAGAACGCGCCGGCCAGGCCGAGGAAGTGCGCCAGCGCCCCCAGCAGGGCCAGGGCGCAGCCGGCGATGTTCCTGGTGGAGCCGAGGTATCTCAGCACTCGCTCAGCGGACACGGCCGCCCCCGTCGCCGGGCCGCCCGGCGGGGCCGGTCCAGGACAGAGCGCCGGGGCCGCTCCGAGAGGGAGCGCGCCGCCCACGGCCGTCCCCGCCGGGCCGCACGGCCCGGACCGGGCGGCCCGCACAGCGATCACTGGTAGCCACGGATCTCCTTGAACGCCGAGGCCAGCGACCCGCTGCGGGCGTCGAAGACGGCGCCCCGGGTCAGCTTGGCTATCTTCCTCATCTCCTCCACGTCGCTCTCGCCGAACAGCACGACGAACGTCCGGACCTGCTGCCGCTCCCGGGGGAGCGTCCGGTAGAAGAGCTCGAAGTCGTCGTAGGAGATGCCGTCGGTGTTCTCGCCGTCGGTCATCAGCACGACCGAGGTGTAGCGGCCCTGGCCGGTCCCGGCGGCCTGCCCGTAGGCGGCGCGCAGCCCGTCGAAGATCGCGGTCCCGCCGCCCGCCCGGAGGTTCTCGGCGTAGGCCCTGATCCGCGCCAGGACCGGCTGCGGGTCGCGTTCGGGCAGGGCGAACGGCTGCGGCTGCCCGGCGGAGCCGCTGAACGGGATCATGACCACGTCCTCCCTGCTGCGGAAGCGGGAGAACGTGCCGGAGGCCGAGGTGTCGGCGCCGGTGAGCGTGATCAGCGCCTGGCGCAGCGCCTCGATCCGCTCGCCGTCCATCGACCCCGAGGTGTCCAGCACGAACAGCGCCCGGGCGGGGACGCGCGCCTCGTCGAGGTAGGCGGTGATCAACGCGTCGGCGGCGGCCCGGTGGTTGGGGAACGGCAGCTCCAGCAGCGGCGCCGTGCCGAACTCCGGTCCGGGCCGGACGCCCGGGATGATCGGCCGCCGGTGGGTGGCGGTCATGATCTCCCGCTGCGTGTCCGGCCGCCGCAGCCAGCCGGTCAGCCTGCCGTACAGCTCCTTCTTCTCCGGCCTGGCCGAGGCCAGCAGGGTGAGCGGGTAGTCGGCGGTGACCACGCCGTCGCTCGGGTGGATCAGGCTCAGCCCCTCCAGGCCGAGCAGCACCGACTCGTAGTTCACGATGCCGTCCACCCCGCCCTCCCGGCTGTAGGCGTCGGCCAGCCAGCCGGAGGAGCCCGAGGTCAGCCGCTGGGCGGAGAAGAACTCCTTGAGCCTGGGCGTGACCGCCGCGACCTGCTCGCCGCTCAGCGCCTCCCCGGCGTCCGACAGCGCGGCGGCCACCCCGACCAGCGCGGAGAAGCCCGAGTTGGAGGAGGCGGGGTTGGCCATGCCGAAGGTGAACCGCTTCTCCCGCGCGGCGGTCGCGATCTGCTCCCAGGTGACCGGCCGGCCCGCCCAGCCCAGCTCCCGCGCCTTGGCGTCCGTGAGGCCGAGGACCACCGGAGAAGACATGATCTTGGTCTCGGTGGACAGCCGGGCCGTCGCGCCGTCGATCAGCGACAGGTAGCGGTTGGAGGAGAACCAGATCGCGTCGTAGGAGCCGTCCGCGCCGCCGGCGGCCACCTGCTCGGCGCCGTCCAGGGTCCCGGTGTAGGAGATCCTCACCCGCACGCCGGAGCGCCGCAGCATCGGCTCCAGGTCCTTGACCTCGCTGCCGGCCAGCACCCGCAGCACGTCCGGGCCGTCCTCGGGCGCGTCCCCGGAGGAGCACGCCACCGGCGTGGCCAGTGCCAGCAGTGCCAGCGCCGCCGCCGCCCGCCGTACGGCGGAGCGGACGGCCCGGCGGCGCGAGGAGGGCCCGGCCGGCGCGGAAGGCGGGGGCGGGGGAGGTGTGCTGCTCATGAGGCGGCCTCGGCGCGGTCGAGGTAGGTCCTGGCGTGGGCGAGCTCGGTGCTCAGGCTGTCGACGGTGACGGCCATGCTCTCCACGGCCTGCGAGCGGAAGCCGTCGATCATGTCCATGGTGGCGTAGACGTTGTCGAAGGCCCTGCGCAGCACGTCCATGTCGACGGTGGTGGAGGCGGCCTGGTTCTGGACGGCGCCGGCCTGGGTGCGCAGCATCTCGCCGGTGGCCAGGATCAGGTCGCCGGTGGTGGAGTTGAGCGCGGTGATCTGCTCCAGCACCAGCTGCTGGCCGGCCAGCGCCTGGGCCACGGTCACCGCGGTGCGCAGCGCGGCGACCGTCGTGGTGGTGGCCCGGTCCACGCCCTTGCTGAGCTCCAGGTTGTTCCTGCGGATCAGGTCGAGGGCCAGGTAGCCCTGGACCGAGACCGCCAGCTGGGTGAGGACGTCCTGGTGCTTCTGCCGTACGGCGAACAGGGCGTCGGAGCGGAGCGCGGCGGCCCTGTCGGGGTCGGTCGCGTCGAGGGGGAGGATGCGCTCCTCCAGGGCGGCGTCCAGCGCGGCGGCCAGCACCGCGTACTCCTGCAGGCGGGTCATCGTCTCCCACAGGCCGGCCTTCTCGCCCTCTATCGCGGCGTTGTCCTTCAGCAGCTCGTCCTGGCCGGACCTCAGCGCCCGGATGACGTCGTCCAGCTGTTTCTGGGCGCTGTGATATTTGGCGAAGTAGTCGCGAAGCCGGTCCCCGAAGGGGATCAGCCCCAGCAGCCTGCGGGGGCCGCCCGCCGCCTGCTTGGGGTCGAGGTCCACCACCGTACGGCGGAGCGCGACCAGCCGGTCGGCCACCCGGCCCTGGGCGTCGGCCCCCTCGCCCCGGGCCGCCGCCAGGGCGGCCACCGGCCGCTTGAGCATCCGGTTGGCCACCTGGGAGGCGGAGCGGATCTCGGTGTCGCCCATCGAGGAGATGTCGCGCACCTTGCGGGTGAAGTCCGGCACCCGGGGGTCCATCGCGGCCAGTTCCGTGGCGAACCCCTGCGCCCTGGCGGTGAGTTCGGCCTCGCGGCCGTCGGCCAGCGGGAGCATGGCCGCCGCCGTCGAGGCGGGCACGGCGGCCACCGGGGCGGGCGGGGTCAGGGTCAGTCCGCTGTCGGTCATGTCAGGACCCTCCTCCGGTCCGCGGCACGGCGCCGCCGGCGTACAGCCGCTCGACGGCGGAGATGAGCTCCTCCAGCCGCTCGTAGGTGGGCGGCTCCACCACGTCCACCAGATCGCGCGCCACCGGCGCCTTGTGCTCGGCGACCAGGCCGGCGAACGCCGCGGGGTCGGTGGTGCGGAAGCCGTGCCGCGCGGCCAGGCCCCTGAGCTCGGGATCCTCGGTCAGCAGCCGCCCGACCTCGGCCGCCTGCGGGGTGAACGGCACCAGTGTGTGCTTGCTCAGCACGGTCGGCGCGGGGTAGAGCAGCCGCATCTCGGGCCGGATCGAGCCGTCGCCGGCGAACACGCGGGACAGGTACTGGGCCTCGTAGATCATGACCATCGGCGTCTTGCCCGGCCCCATGGCGAGATAGTCGTCGAAGGGGGCCTCGGTCGACGACTGCGAGTAGCCCTGGTCGAGGAAGACCGGCGCCACCGCCCCGGCCACCGCGGGCACCCGGGCCGGGGCGGCGACCACGTCCTCGCCGTTGGCGACGTAGCTGGTCATCGCCAGATACATGGCCGCGGAGTTGGAGGTCCTGATGTCGGTGGTGGTCAGCAGCACCCGCTTGCGCGCCGGATAGGCGCTGTTGCCCGGCAGCCGGTCCCACCGGGTGCCCTTGGCCACCAGGTCCAGGTACGCGGCGATGTCGAGCACCCGGTAGCCCCGGCCGGAGTCGCGCACCAGCCCGGCCCCGGCCAGGACGTCGGCGATCGGCTGGAACGTGGCCACCGCCATGGGCGAGTAGAAGGGGGAGAAGGTGGTGGAGACCCGCCGGTCCTTCTTGATCTTCTCCGCGGCGGGGAGGCTGGAGGGGAACGCGAACGCGTAGTCGTCGAGCCTGACCTCGGTCGCGATCTGCCGGGATCCGGCGGTGTCCACCTCCACCCGCAGCCCGTGCCGCTCGAACGCCGCGCGCACCCGCGGGTCGTCGAAGAACGGCTTCTTCTCCGAGCCGATCACACCCCGCACCGTGGCCGGTCCGCCGCCTCCGTCGCCCAGGACGACCGCCGTCACCACCACGGCACCGAGCAGCAGCGCGAGAACGACGCCGATCAACCGTTTCATTCCACCTCATTTCTTCAAATAGCCTCTCTTCTGGGAATTATGGGAGGGCAAGAAATGGGGCGTGCGCCGGATATCGGGGTATGCGACAGAATTAAGTCCCTGTTCACTCGCCCGTCGTCCGGAAAGGTGGGGCACATGCGGTTGAGGTCGTGGCTCGGCAGGCTGGACCGGCGGCTGTTCGCCGTGGTGGCGGACGCCAGGCTCCCCGGCCTCGAGGGCCTCGTGCCCGCCCTGTCGCGCGCGGCCGACAACTCGCTGCTGTGGGCCGGCCTCGCCGGGGCGCTGGCCGTCAGCGGGCGGCGACCGCTGCGCCGCGCCGCGACCCGCGGACTGCTGGCGATCAGCCTGGCCAGCCCCCTGGTGAACCTGGTCGGCAAGCAGGCCTTCGGCCGGACCCGGCCGTCGCTGGACGGCCTCCCGCTGGCACGGATGATCAAGATGCCCGCCTCGGCGTCGTTCCCGTCCGGCCACTCGGCCTCGGCGGCCGCGTTCGCCACCGCCGTGGCCATGGAGGCGCCCGGCGCGGTCGCGGCCCCCGTCGCGCTGCTGGCGGCGGCGGTCTGCTTCTCCCGCGTCTACACCGGCGTGCACTACCCGGGCGACGTCCTGGTGGGGGCCGCGATCGGCGTGGCGACCGGGCTGGCCACCCGGCGGCTCTGGCCGGAGGCGATGACGGGCGCGCCGCGCGTCGTCACCGCGCCACCGGTGCCCGGCCACGACCCCGGCGGCGAGGGCGTGGTGGCCGTGGTCAACCCCACGGCGGGCGGCACCCCCGTCACGGCCGCGGCGGTGCGGACCTGGCTGCCCGAGGCCGAGGTGGTCGAGGCGGACGGCCCGGACCTGGGAGAGCTGATGGACGGGGCCGCGGCCAGGGCCCGGGTGCTGGCGGTCGCCGGGGGCGACGGCACGGTCAACCGCGGGGCGCAGGCCGCGCTGGAGCACCGCAGGCCGCTGCTGGTCATCCCGGGCGGGACGCTCGACCACTTCGCCGGGGCACTGGGCCTGCGCGGTCCCGAGGACGCGATGACCGCCTACCGCTCGGGCGGGGTGGTCGCGGTGGACGTGGGGGAGGTGGCTGGCCGGATCTTCCTCAACAACGCCGCCCTCGGTGTCTACCCGGAGGTCGTCGACCGGCGCGAGTCCCTGGAGCAGCGTGTCGGCAAGTGGCCCGCGCTGCTGTGGGCCCTGGGCCGCGTGCTGCGCACCGCCGAGCCGGAGGAGGTGATCGTCGACGGCGTGCCCCGGCGGATCTGGCTGCTGTTCGTCGGCAACTGCCGCTACGACTCGCGCGGCGCCGCCCCGCGCCTGAGGCGGAGGCTGGAGGACGGGCTGCTGGACATCCGGCTGCTGACCGCGGCCCCCCGGCTGCCCCGGCTGCGCGCCCTCACCAGCGTGCTGCTGGGCGGGCTCGGCCTGTCCAGGCACTACCAGCAGTGGCAGGCCGACACGCTGAAGGTCTCCTCCTCCTCCGGCGCGCTACGGCTGGCACGCGACGGCGAGACGGCCGTCGTCCCCGGGGAGGTGGAGTTCACCAAGCGGCCCCGGTCCCTGTACGTGGTCCGTCCCGTCGGCTAGGACCCGGCCGGGCGGCAGGCGGATCCCGCCCCGTCCCGGTGACGGCCCTTCCGGGAATCGCTTTCACCGGCCTGCCCGTCCGCGCCGTCTTCGATATCCCGATAAATTATGAAACGTAAATGCGGGGGTCCGTGAATTTCCCATCCGCCCCGGTGAGGGCGGCCGGTGCACCGATCCTGGACCGCACGGGACACCGCCGGAGAAACGCCGATCCACATTGACGTGTCGTGATCGATCCGGCGATAGTGGGGCAGGTGACTACCCCCCGACTGCTGTCCTGCGCCGTGATCACCGTGCTGGCCCTGAGCGCCTGCACCTCCGGCGCCCCCAGTGAGCCCGTGGTCGGCACTTCCAGCGCGAGCGGCGTGGCGGGAGCCGGCGGAGAGACGGGCGCGCCCTCCAGCGGCACGCCCACCCCGGCGGGGCTGACCACCGAGGAATACCGCGCGGCGCTCGGCAGGGCGCGCGGCCCGATCAGAGAGGCGCTCAAGAAGCTCGACGCCACCGGCGTCAAGGGGCTCGACAGGCGGCTGGAGCAGACGGTCACCGCGATGGAGGAGGCGGTCGCCGGGCTGGAGGCGCTGACCCCGCCGCCCGAGGTGGGGGCCGAGCACGGTGACTACGTCGGCGCGCTGCGGCGGCTCGTGGGCGCGCTGGGCGCCGCCCAGGAGGACGTGCGGGCGCAGGACGTCTGCACCGGCCCCGCCGTGCTGACCGGGGTGGCCGAGAGCGGGCAGCTGTCGCCGGTCCGCAAGAGCGCGGAGGCGCTGGCCGACCTGGGCGACTACAGCACCGACGTCGTCCCGGTGAAGGTCGCCGGGGAGAGGTCCCGCCGCCTGCCCAACGGCAGATACATCGCCTCCGAGAGCCGCCCCGGGCGCGCCCATCTCGAACTGAGGAACGGCAACACCCGGGACGCGGTCGTGGTGCTGGTGCGCGGCAAGAAGAAGGCGATCCGCGTCTACGTCCGCAAGAAGTCGAAATTCAAGATCCGGGGTGTGCGGGACGGCAAGTACAAGGTCTACTACACCCTCGGCACCGACTGGGATTCCAAGGCCCGCAGCTTCACCCGCTCGTGCGCCTTCGAGCAGTTCGGCAAGTCCGTGCGGTTCAGGACGGTCCGCACCGCGACCCAGATCCGCTGGAGCAACTGGACCATGACGCTGAACGCCGTCGCGGGAGGCACCGTGCGGCCCAAGCGCATCAAGCCGGGCGACTTCCCCGGCTGACCCGCCGGGCCCGCGGCCCCGCCGTGGGCCCGGCCGGCGCGCCCCGGACGCGAGGACCGCGATCCCCTGACGGGATCGCGGTCCGGGTCTCCCCCCTGATCGGATCAGGTCGAGAAGAGCATCCCCACCCAGCTGCGCTGGCGGTGGTGGCCGTAGTGACCGCCGTGGTGCGGCGCGCCCCACGCGGGGGCGCCGTGCACCGGCGGCGGAGGCGGCGGCGGGGGAGCGGCATGCGACTGGGACCACTGGCTCTCCATGCGAGTCAGCGTCTCGAGCTCGCCATAGTCCAGGAAGATCCCGCGACAGCCGTCACACTGGTCGATATGGACGCCATTGCGCTCATAAGTGCGCATAGCGCCGCGACACTTCGGGCACTGCATCTGGCTGATCTCCTTGTCCTTGGCATTGTGTTGAAGTAACCACAACCTACTGCGTGGGCACACTATGACAGGCGCTCCGGAGCTGAACAATCCTCTGACAGGTGTCGACCAGCACCTGCTCGACCTCGTCCAGCGGCCGTCCCTCCCGTCCCGCCGTGGCCACCGCCGCCGCCGTGAGCTGCACGGTCATCGCCTGCGCCGGCAGGTCGAGCCGCTCCCACGGGTCGCCGTCGGCCCCGGCGGCGTGCCCGCCCGCGGCCCGGTAGGCCCCCAGGAAGCGCCACCACACCTCCGGATCCAGCAGGCCGGCCGCGAACCAGGCGGCCGGCCTGGCCAGGTCCCAGGCCGGATCGCCGATCCCCAGGTCGTCGATGTCGATGAGGATCCACTCGTCCCCGACGCGGACCAGCTGACCCATGTGCCAGTCGCCGTGCGCGAGGGAGCCGGGCCCGGCGCCGAGCGGAGGCAGGCAGGCCAGGGCCCGGCGCACGACGCGCTCGGCGGCCGAGCCGCCGTCCAGGCGGGCGACCGTGGCGGCGACCCGGGCGGGCCCGCCCGCGGCCGGCAGCGGGGGCAGCGCCCGCGCCGGCACGGCGTGCAGCCGGGCCAGCAGCCGCGCGGCCGCCTCCCACGGGGCCGCGTCGGGATCCCGGTGGTCCACCGGGGTCCCGGCCGGCCACACGGTGACCAGCCGGCCGTGGACGGTCGTGACCTCCTCGGTCACCGGTTCGAGCAGCACGCCGCGTAGCGCCGGGTGCGCCACGGCCCGCATCCGCTCGGCCAGCGGGGCCCGCGGCGCCCCGGGGGCGTGCGCCTTCACCACGACGGACCCGGCCCGCACGATGATCACATCCGGCCTGGTCGGCAGCACCTCGGCGGGCGCGTCGCCGTACCGGACGCCGATCCGGCGCAGTTCCTCGATCAGGTCGTCGCTGTCGCTCATCGGGCAAGTGAACCACTGATCCGCGGCGCGCCGTGCGGGCGCATAAGGTGCATGGCATGAGGATCGGATTCGCGGTGCCGGTGTCGGGATCCTGGGCGACGCCCGCCAACATGGTGCGGGTCGCACGCCGGGCCGAGGAGCTCGGCTACCACGAGGTGTGGACCTTCCAGCGCCTGCTCTACCCGCAGGGGCACCCGATGGGGCCGGTCTACCGCAGTGTGCACGACCCGGTGGTCACGCTCTCCTACCTGGCGGGGGTGACCGGCCGGGTCCGGCTCGGCGTGGCGGTGCTCAACATGCCGTTCGCCTCGCCGGCGCTGCTGGCCAAGCAGTTGGCCAGCCTGCAGGCGGTCTCCGGCGGCCGGCTGGACGTCGGGCTCGGGCTGGGCTGGCTGCCGGAGGAGTTCGCCGCCTCGGGGGTGCCCTTCGAGCGGCGCGGGCGGCGCGGGGAGGAGTTCGTCCACGTGCTGCGGCGGCTGTGGTCGGAGGAGGTCGTGGAGCACAAGGGGGAGTTCTACGAACTGCCGCCCGTCCACCAGGACCCCAAGCCGCTCACGCAGCCGCCGATCCTGCTGGGCGGGAGCGCGGAGGTGGCACTGCGCCGCGCGGGGCGCCTGGCCGACGGCTGGATCAGTTCGAGCCGCGAGGACCTCGACCGCGTCGACGAAAAAATCTACATAGTAAAGGAGGCGGCTCGGGCCGCCGGACGGGATCCGGAGGCGCTGCGCTTCATCACCCGCGGCGTCACCCAGGTCCGTCCCTCCGGAGCCGCCGGCCGCACCCCGCTGACCGGCTCGTTCGAGGAGATCCGGCAGGACGTGGCCGCCCTGGAGGCCAGGGGCGTCACCGACGTCTTCCACGACCTCAACTTCGATCCGGAGATCGGCTCGCCGGACGCCGACCCGGAGGAGTCGATGCGCAAGGCGGAAGCCGCGCTGGAGGCCCTCGCGCCCTGACCAAGCGTTTGGTTGGATAAGGGTATGAGGGAACAGGAGATCGCGGACCGGCTGGAGATCGGCGACCTGCTCGCCAAATACGCCTACGCCATCGACACCGGAGACTGGGACCGGCTCGACCTGGTGTTCACCGCGGACGCGGTGATCGACTACACGGCGGCCGGCGGCATCCGGGGCACCCGGGAGGAGGCCCGGCGCTGGCTGGCCGAGGTGCTGCCGCAGTGGCCGGGCCGCCAGCACCTGATCGGGGCGACGACCGTCAGGTTCGAGGGGGACGAGGCGGTGGTCACGGCCTCCTTCACCGACACGCTCGCCCCGTCCAGGGACATGGTCGCCGCCGGCGCCCCCGGGCTCATCCACGGCGGGGGGTGGTACCACCACCGCATGATCCGCACGCCCTACGGCTGGCGCAGCAGGGAACTGGTCGAGGAGCAGGGCTGGCGCACCATCCAGTAGGCGCCCGGACCGGTGGGCGCCCGGACCGGTAGGCACCCCGACCGGTAAACACCCGGACCAGTAGGCGCCGGACCGGTGGGCGCCCGGACCGGTCGGCGGCCGCCCGGCGGCCGGTCCGTTCCGGGGCTTCCGCGTGGGCCTGATGACGTGTCGCCCACTCCGGACCTGTCATCCTTGTTCCGTACCTGTTGGCCTGGAACGCGGGGGAACGGTGGACGAGCGCAAGCCGATCGAGTGCTGGTTGTCGGACATGGACGGGGTCCTCGTCCACGAGGGACACCCGGTGCCAGGGGCCGAGGAGTTCATCCGCCGCCTGCGTGAGTCCGGCAAGCGGTTCCTGGTGCTGACCAACAACTCCATCTACACCCCGCGCGATCTGGCCGTACGGCTGCGCGCGGCCGGCCTGGAGATCCCGTCGGAGGCGATCTGGACGTCGGCGCTGGCCACGGCGAAGTTCCTGGACGGCCAGCGCCCCGGCGGCTCCGCCTACGTGATCGGCGAGGCGGGGCTGACCACCGCGCTGCACGAGGTGGGCTACGTCCTCACCGACATCGACCCCGACTACGTGGTGCTCGGCGAGACCCGCACCTACAGCTTCACCCAGATCACCCGGGCGATCCGGCTGATCGAGGGCGGCGCCCGGTTCATCGCCACCAACCCCGACCCGGTCGGCCCGTCCAACGAGGGCTCGCTGCCCGCCTGCGGCGCGGTCGCGGCGATGATCACCAAGGCGACCGGCGTGGAGCCCTACTTCGTGGGCAAGCCCAACCCGATGATGATGCGCAGCGCGTTGCGGGCCATCGACGGCCACAGCGAGAGCACCGCCATGATCGGTGACCGGATGGACACCGACATCGTCTCCGGGATGGAGGCGGGGCTGCACACGATCCTGGTGCTCAGCGGTGTCATGAACAGGGGACAGATCGACCGCTACCCGTTCCGACCGTCCCGGGTGGTCGACTCGGTCGCCGACCTGATCGGCCTGATCGACGGTGATACCTGACATGAGATGTCAGCCACCGCTGCGACGATGTGGGGCATGACGGACGTTTATCTGGAGATCGGCCCGAAGAAGGTCTTCGCCTGCTCGGTCGAGTGGCCGGGATGGTGCCGCATCGGCAGGTCGGAGGAGCTGGCGCTGGAGGCGCTGGCGGACTACGCGCCGCGCTACCGGGTGATCGCCGAGCGGGCCGGGTTGACGTTCGAGCCCGGTGACCCGGTGGTCGTGGAGCGGGTCCGGGGAGGCTCGACCACCGACTTCGGGGCGATCGAGGCGGTCGCCGGGCTGGACGCGGAGCCGGTGGGGGCCGCCGAGGCGGCACGGGCCGTCGCGCTGGTCAGGGCGGCGTGGGAGCTGTTCGAGGAGGTCGCGGCCGGCTCGCCGGAGGAGCTGAGGAAGGGGCCGCGCGGCGGTGGCCGCGACCGGGACAAGATGGTCGCCCACGTGGTCGAGGCCGAGCGCGCCTACGCCCGCAAGGTCGGGGTGCGGCACCGGCCCTTCCGTGACGCCTCGGGCCTGGCGGCCATGCGCGCGGAGCTCGCAGAGGTGCTGGCCAGGCCCTCCGACGGCGCCCCCGTGGTCTCCGGCGGCTGGCCCGCCCGCTACGCCGCCCGCCGGATCGCCTGGCATGTCATCGACCACCTGTGGGAGATGCAGGACCGCCACGGCTGAGCCCCCGGGCCGGCGCCGGTACGGCGTGCCCGCGCCCGGCGGCGCGGTGAGGACGGTGCTGGCGGCGCGGTGAGGGGGCGCGGGGATGGCGGTGCGGCGGCGCCGTGAGGGCGGCGCGATTTCCGGTGAATCGCGGCCGGAAACAATGGCGTGCGGCGGGGGCGGCGCCCGGGATGAAAGTGTTTCCAGGATGAAAGTGATTTATGCCGCATAGAGCGTCAATTTAACCGAGTTCCGTGAGATCTCGTTATGGATCACGATTCTCCCTTCCATGGCGATAAATCCGCGTTTACCGTCTAGGCAGGATCGGGGCCGACGAGAGGCGGTCGTGAGCGTGCGGCGTTGGAGAGCGGTCTGGCTGGTGCTCGCCCTGGCATCCATGATCACCGTCGGCGCGGGCGGCGGAGCCGCGTCCGCGTCCGCGCGGCAGGCGGACGACATGGATGACGACATCTCCGCGGCCCTTTACGTGGTCAACCGATACTGGGCGGCCCACTGGCCGCGGTTGTTCACCGGGAGATACTCCGCTCCGGCCGTTTTCGGCGGTTACCAGCGGGGCGGGAGGAAACCGCCTTTCTGCGGCGCGAAGCGGCTCGACTACGACAACGCCTGGTACTGCCACAACGGCGACTACATCGCATGGGACGTCGACCTCATGGAGGACGGCTACCGTTCCGGGGACGCGTGGGTGTATCTGGTCATCGCCCACGAGTGGGGGCACGCCGTACAGCGGCGGCTCCACGACGACCTGGTCCTGCGCACCTACGAGCTGCAGGCGGACTGCCTGGCGGGGGCCGTCCTGTACGGCGCGGCCGACGACGGGATCCTGCGGTTCGAGCGGGGGGACCTGGAGGAGATCGCCGAGGCGCACCGGAGACTGGGCGACGAGACGCCGTGGACCGACATCAGCGATCACGGGACCGCCGCCCAGCGGATGTCCGCCTTCAAACGGGGCGCGCGGTACGGCGTGCCCGGCTGCCTGCCCCGCTGAGGCCGCCGTCCGGCGGACCGGCGCGGCCGGGCGGGGCGCTACGGGATCAGCTCGGGCAGCCGGCTGATGTGGCCGGTCAGGTAGGTGCCGAGCTCCCGGGGGACCAGGTTGATGGCGGTGATCTCGGCCGGGTCGGGCGGTAGCCGTACCACCTCGTAGAGACCGCGGGCCGGATCGGCGAACTCGGGGCCGCAGCGCAGGGCCGGATCCATGGAGACCAGGCGGCAGCCGTAGACGTGCTGGGTCTTGACGCCCCCCGTGCGGACGCACTCCAACGTGGTCAGCGGGGTGACGCCGGAGACGGTGGCGCCGAGCTCCTCCAGGAGCTCGCGGTGGAGGGTGTCCTCCAGGGAGGCGTCCCCGGGCTCGACGTGGCCTCCGGGGATCGACCAGTAGAGCTCCTCGCCGGGGACCGTGCGCCGGAACAGCACCAGCCGGTCGTCGTCGTCGAGCAGGACGGCGCGGACGCTGGGGACGAGAGGCATCCGCTCATTGTGTCATCACGTCCTGGCGGTCCGCCGCGGTCCGCCATCCGTCCGTCCGACTGATATGGCGATTCGGAGGTCGGGGCCCCTCAGATGTCGCGGCGCAGGCGCTTGAGGTCGGAGCGCTGTTTCTTGGCGGTGATCCGCCGCTCGACGGCGCCCCTGCTGGGCTTGGTCGGCCGGCGCTTCTTGGGCGGCGGGGCGATCGCCTCGCGCAGCAGCCGGGCCAGGCGCGTCTCGGCGGCCTCACGGTTGCGCAGCTGGGAACGGAACTCCGAGGCGGCGATGGTGATGACGCCGTTCACCAGGCGGGGACCGAGGCGTTCGAGGGCCCGGGCCTTGAGGGCCGGGCCGAACGCGTCGGTCGCGCCGAGGTCGAAGCCGAGCTCCACCCGGCTGTCGGTGGTGTTGACCCCCTGCCCGCCGGGGCCCGAGGAGCGGGAGAACCGCCAGTGGAGCTCGGCCTCGGGGACGGAGACCGAACCGCTGATCTGAAGCGGACCGGGCATGGCGGGTGACTCCTTCTCCTGGGGGCGTGCGTTCAGAATAACTGGACGGCAAACCCATATATCAAGCGATTTATGCCCCATTCAGGGCGGGCCAATGGGGGTGGTCTTGTGGCGCCCGGCTCCTTCCGTCACAGTGACTCGGGGCAGTCGTGGAGCACGGCGGACAGGAGGCGGGGGCGCGTGGACAAGATCGTTGGCGTGCACGGGATAGGCAAATACCACTACTACCGCGACGCGGGAAACTCGATCGACGGCGCCGCCGCCGCGGTGCGCGGCAAGTGGGACCGCTACCTGCACAAGGGCCTGACCGGCGGCAGGCCCTACGCCCAGGAGCGCTACATCACCGAGATCGCCTACTACGCCCACCTGCTGGGCGAGCACAAGGACGACTCCCCCCGCGCCGTGCAGAGCATGGACGCCGGCGCCCAGGAGGTCTTCGTCGCCTGGGCCAGGCAGCTCGACTCGGTGGGGGAGGGGCTGACCGGCGCGCTGCACCGGATGACCGGCTGGCTGCTGGACCGCCTCCAGGGCAACGCCGCCGAGTTCGCCAAGTTCTTCTGTCCCGAGGTGGCCACCTACATGACCTCCGGGGGCGAGGCCCGGTCGCGCTCGCGTGCGGCCGTGGCGGAGGTGATCAGGCGCAACCGGCCGAAGGTGGTGATCGCGCACTCGCTCGGCAGCGTGGTGACCTACGAGACGCTCTGGGAGAACCCCGATCTGGAGGTGGAGCTGCTGATCACCCTCGGCAGCCCGCTCGGCATGCGTAATGTGATCTTCGAGCGCCTGCTGCCCGCCCCGGTCAACGGCTGGGGGGCACGGCCCCGGCAGGTCAGGCGCTGGATCAACATCGCCGACAAGGACGACATCGCGGCGATCCCGCCGGGCCTGCGGTCCTGCTTCACCGGGGTCGACCAGGAGGCCCTGGTCGACCTGGACTGGCTCGACTTCCACACCGTGGAGAAATATCTGGGCTGCGGCGCGCTCAACGACCACCTGAGGCCCTACCTGGGCTGACCCGGCACCGCGGGAGGTCGCCGGCGCGAGGAGAGCTCTTCGTCCCGGTGTCGCCCGCAGGTCGGGCGGTGTTGACGGCCGCGGGTAGGGGCTCGCCTGTGCAACGGCTGTTCACCCCGCCTTGACGCGCAGGCCACGGCGGCGACAGGTGGGGGAGTTGCACTGGCGGCGTGGAGCAGAAGCCGTCACGCAGAGTGTTCCTGTCCGTCGCCGCCGCAGGTGCGGGCGGCCTGTTGCTCACCGGGGCGGGTCTCGCCCCGGCCGCGGCCTCCAGAGCCCTGGGCGGCGACCCCTTCACCCTCGGGATCGCCTCCGGCGACCCGTCGCGGGAGGGGCTCGTGCTGTGGACCAGGCTCGCCCTCGACCCGCTGGGCCCCGGCGGGCGGGGCGGGATGCCCGCCCGGGACGTGGACGTCGAATGGCAGCTCGCCGCCGACGAGCGGTTCGCCAGGGTGGTCCGCGCCGGCACCGAGACCGCGCGGTGGGAGCGGGCGCACAGCGTCCACGTCGAGCTGGACGGGCTGGAGGCCGGACGGGAGTACTTCTACCGCTTCCGCGCCGGCGGCCACCTGTCGCCGGTCGGCCGCACCCGCACCGCCCCGGCGGTCCTGTCCCCGCTCACCCTGGCGATAGCCGCCTGCGCCCACTACGAGCACGGCTACTACACGGCCTACCGGCGGCTGGCCGAGCAGGACCCCGACCTGGTCGTGCACCTGGGCGACTACATGTACGAGTACGCGCCCCGGGGCTACACCGCGCTCGGCGGGAGCGTCCGCCGGCACACCGAGGGCAAGTGCGCCACACTGGCCGACTACCGGATGCGGCACGCGCAGTACAAGAGCGACGCCGACCTGCAGGCCGCGCACGCGGTCGCGCCCTGGCTGGTCGCCTTCGACGACCACGAGATCGAGAACAACTGGGCCGCCGGGGTCTCCAGCAGCGGCGCCGCGGACTTCGCCCGGCGCAGGGCCCACGCCTTCCAGGCCTACTACGAGAACATGCCGCTGCGCCGGGCGAGCCTGCCCGGTGGGGCCTCGATGCGGATCCACCGCCGGGTGGACTGGGGGCCGCTGGCCCGCTTCCACCTGCTCGACACCCGGCAGTTCCGCGACGACCAGGCCTGCGAGGACGGGCTCAGGGCCGGCTGCGACGACCGGCTCGCCACCGGGCGCACCCTGCTGGGGGAGGACCAGCGGCGCTGGCTGCTCGACGGGCTGGCCGCCTCCGGCGCCCGGTGGAACCTGGTCGGCCAGCAGGTCCTGATGGCCCAGCGCGACTCCAAGGTCGGCCCGGGCACCGAGGTCAACATGGACTCCTGGGACGGTTACGCCGCCGAGCGCACCCGGCTGCTGACCGGCTTCCGCGACTCCGGCGCGGCCAACCCGGTCGTGCTCACCGGTGACGCGCACATGCACCACGCGGCCGACCTCAGACTGGACTTCGACGACCCCGACTCGCCCCGGGTGGCGGTGGAGCTCGTCACCTCGTCGGTCGCCAGCGACGGCGACGGCTACCGGGACAGGGGCCGGATCGCCGAGACCCTGGCGGAGAACCCCCACATCTCCTATCTCGACCAGCGGCGCGGCTACATCGTCTGCCGTCTGACCTCCGACGAACTGCGGGCCGACTTCCGCACGCTGGACTACATCAGCCGCCGCGGCGCCCCGGCCAAGACCTCCGCCCGGTTCACCGTCCCGGCCGGGGAGTCGTCCTTGGTCTGACCGCCGGGACCCGGCTACGGGGAATTTTCAGCTATTTGTTAGATGATGCGGCATATGAGTCACCTCCCCACGAGGCTCACCGCCGCGGCTCTCGCCGCCGCGCTGGGCGGCACCCTCCTCCTGCAGAGCCCCGCCACGGCCGCGGCCCCCGCCGCGGTCCCCACGGTGGCCCCCGCGGCGGCCCCCGCCACCGCGACCGCCGCCTTCCGCTACGAGGTCTACTTCCCCAAGTACGTCCGCCGAGGTGGATACCTCACCTACACCGTCAAGGTGCACAACCGGAAGACCCGCGGCCAGCACTACGTGGCGCTCGTCGGGACCTTCTCCAGCCATTTCCGCACGATCAAGGTGGTCCGCAAGCCGCGCAGCGTCAAGTGCTCGGTCGACCGGCCGGCCGTGGCCTGCCGGATCGCCTCCCTCGACAAGGGCGACTCGACGACCGTCACGATCCGCGCGTGGGTCGGCCCGCGCCGCGGCACCGCCACGGCCAAGTTCGGCGCGGTCGTCACCGACGATCCGGACGCCCGCCTCAGCGAGCTGAGGAAGCGCATCCGGGGCGGCATCAAGGCGAGGTCGCGGGTCCTGTGAGCGCGTAGCCGAAGAGCGAGTCCCCGGCGGCGGTGGCCAAGGTCTCCGCCGCCGCCGGGCGCACCCCCGTGTACGCGCCCTTGCGCACCGCCGTCCGCAGCAGGGTGAGCCTGCCGTTGCCCGGGGCGGGGCGATGAACGCTGCCGGGACGAAGCCGCAGGGCGGTGCGTCGTGATCGCCCTGTTCCGCCGCCGG